>NZ_BSBO01000025.1:0-67614 GCF_027924685.1 Sellimonas catena | reverse complement strand
AATGGTCTTTAAAAATGGTTTGTAATATATTCATAAGTCTATTATGCAGGAAAAACACATAAAAAGAAACCCCCAATTCCCCCATGAATGGGGGCTAGGGGGCTGAAGTGTCGAAGACACTTTTTTAACCATATCAGATAGAATAGAAGGGAGTATGTGAGGTACAGATAATGGAAAGACAATATGAGAAAAGAAAGAAAATGGTATACCAGTTCATCTGTGACGATTTCTATGTCCCGATGAAGATGAAAGAAATGGCCTCCGTCCTTCAGGTGAAAAAGGAAGAGAGGCAGGAGTTAAAAGAAATTCTGGATGCTCTGGAATCCGAAGGAAAGATCCACAAGACCCAGAAAGGAAACTATGTAAAAGGTCAGGGGAACAGGCTGACCGGAATCTATCAGGCCCATGCCAGAGGATTTGGTTTCGTATCCATCGAGGGATCGGATGACGATGTTTTTATCCCGGAAGAGGAATCCGGCGGTGCCCTGCAGGGAGACGAAGTGGAAATCCAGATCACAAGAGGTGCAGGACCAAAGACAGGACAGCGGCAGGAAGGGAAAGTCATCAAGATCCTGAAACGCGGGATGTCCCGGATCGTCGGCTATTATCAGAAAAATAAATCATTCGGATTTGTTCTTCCGGATAATCAGAAGTTTTTACAGGATGTGTTTGTGCCTGAGGAAAAATCAAAAGGAGCGGTGACCGGACACAAGGTCGTTGTAAAGCTCACTTCCTACGGCGGAGACGGGAAAAAGCCGGAAGGTGAAGTCGTGGAGATTCTCGGACATGTTAACGATCCGGGAACCGATGTGCTGAGCATCGCCATGTCCTACGAACTTCCGATTGAATTTCCGGAGAAGGTAATGAACCAGGCGGAGCGTGTGGCAAAGCCTGTCAGCGAAGCAGACCGCTTTGGAAGAAGAGATCTGAGGGATGTCCGGATGGTGACGATCGACGGCGAGGACGCCAAGGATCTGGACGACGCGGTTTCCCTGGAAGTACGGGACGGAAGTTTTTTTCTGGGCGTTCACATCGCGGATGTGACCAATTATGTGCAGGAAAACAGTGCCCTGGACCGGGAAGCAAAAAAACGCGGGACAAGCGTTTATCTGGCGGATCGTGTGATTCCAATGCTTCCGCACACCCTTTCCAACGGAATCTGTTCCCTAAACGCGGGAGAGGACCGGCTGGCGCTGAGCTGCCTGATGAAGATTGATGAAAACGGTACGATCGTGGACCATGAGATCTGCGAGAGCGTGATACGGGTTGACCGCCGTATGACATATACAGCGGTGAAACAGATTCTGGAAGACGAAGATGAAGAACAGTGCCGGAAATATGAGGAATTCATTCCGATGTTTCGGGAGATGGCAAGGCTTTCCTCCATTTTGAGAGAAAAGCGCCACAGACGGGGGGCGGTGGACTTTGATTTCCCGGAAACGAAGGTGATTCTGGATGAGCAGGGACGCCCGGTCGAGTTGAAAGCGTATGAGAGAAATACGGCGACAAAGCTGATCGAAGATTTCATGCTTGCGGCCAACGAGACAGTGGCGGAAGATTTCTTCTGGAGAGAGATTCCGTTTGTCTACCGGATTCATGAAGCGCCGGATGAGGAGAAGATCCGCAAACTTGCGATTTTCCTCCACAATTTCGGCTATACGATGCATATCGGCAATCATGAAGTGCATCCAAAAGAGATCCAGAAGCTCCTTGCCAAAGTAGAAGGGAAGCCGGAGGAGCCGATGATTGCAAGACTGGCACTTCGCTCGATGAAACAGGCAAAATATACGCCGGAAAATGAAGGACATTTTGGACTTGCGGCATCCTGCTATACTCATTTCACTTCCCCGATCCGGCGTTATCCGGACCTTCAGATCCACAGGATCATCAAGGAGACGCTTCGCGGCCGGATGGATGAAGAGCGGATCCGGCATTATCAGTCGATTCTCGAGGAAGTGACAAAGCACGCAAGCGAGACCGAACGCCGGGCAGAAGAGGCTGAGCGGGAGACGGTCAAACTGAAAAAAGTACAGTATATGAAAAATTTCATCGGTGAAGAGTACGAAGGTGTGATCTCCGGTATCACCAAGTGGGGCATGTATGTGGAACTTCCAAATACCATCGAGGGACTGATCCATGTAGTGAATATGACGGATGATCATTATGAGTATATCGAAGACCGCTACGAGATGCAGGGCATCCACACCGGAAAGACTTACCGGCTTGGACAGAAAGTATGCGTCCGTGTCATGGCGGCAAACGAGCTTCAAAGGACAATCGACTTTGAGCTTGGAAAGGAAGGGGACTAGGAGATGGCAAAGACAGGTGTAAAACTGATCGCCAACAACAAAAAAGCATATCATGATTATTTTATTCTTGAGACTTATGAGGCCGGAATTTCCCTTGCAGGAACCGAGGTGAAATCGATGCGGATGGGAAAGTGCAGTATCAAAGAATCCTTCATCCGCATCGAAAACGGGGAGGTCTTTGTGTACGGAATGCATATCAGCCCGTATGAGAAAGGAAATATTTTCAACAAAGATCCGCTCCGGGTACGCAAACTCCTGCTGCACAGGCAGGAAATCAACAAACTGCTTGGAAAAATGAAAGAAAAAGGAATGACACTCGTGCCTTTGAAAGTGTATTTAAAGGGCAGTCTTGTCAAAGTGGAAATCGGGCTGGCAAAAGGAAAGAAGCTTTATGACAAGCGTGCGGATATTGCCAAAAAAGATCAGGCAAGAGAAGCGCAAAGAGATTTCAAAATTCGCAATTTTGGGTAGATTCAAAGTGAAAAGGAAGGTATAATAGAAATGGTACCAGTAACAAAAAAAGATCTCAGAAATCTTGTTTCCCAGACAACGATCGAGACATATGAAGAGCTTACACCGCAGCTGATCCAGCTGATTGATATGACGAAGAAAAATCCTGATCTGACAGACGCGCAGAAGTCGGACGAGATTTCACTTCATATGCTTGGATATGTGAAATCCTGTACGAATGAAATTATCATCGAGGTACTTGCAGAAATTCTGGGACTGGAAGATGAAGAATAAATAAAATATAAAATGGGGAGGACCGGCGCATGGTATACGAGACAATTCCTGTAACAATCAAGGGCGAGGAAACAAACGCAAGGTTATATACATATTTCTGGAGCAATTCAAAAGAGCTTTATGATGGACGAAAAAGGCCCTGTGTTCTGATCTGTCCGGGAGGCGGCTATGCCATGACATCGGACAGGGAGGCAGAAGGTCTGGCGGTACGGTTCATGGAGATGGGATATCATGCGGCAGTGCTCCGGTATTCAATTGTTCCGGATGATGTATTTCCGGATGCATTCATTCAGGCGGCTGCATGCATGAAGATGCTTAGAGAACGCGCAGAAGAATGGTTCATTGATCCGGACAGGATTCTAATTCAGGGATCCTCGGCAGGAGGACATCTTGCTGCCATGGTTTCCACCTACTGGCACATTCCGGAGCTTGCCAACATTCTCGATACCACATCGGAGATGATCCGTCCGAACGGACAGATTTTAAGCTATCCGGTGATCACAGCCGGCACATTCCGGAACGAAGGCTCCTTTAAGAATCTTCTGGGTGCCCAGGCGGAGGAAAGTATGGAAGAAGCATGTTCTCTGGAACTGAATGTTTCAGAGTACACACCGAAGACGTTTATCTGGCATACATATGAGGATCAGTCCGTTCCGGTTCAGAATTCCCTCCTCTATGTAAATGCGCTCGTAAAGGCCGGTGTTCCGGTAGAGTTCCATCTCTTCCCGAAAGGAGAGCACGGACTTGGAACAGCGACTGAGTTAAGCCTTTCCAGTGACGGAAGAGGCGTGGAGGCTCAGTGCGGCCAGTGGATGGATCTTGCAAAAGCATGGATCGACCACAACATTTAGAAAAAGAGCTGAAAGAAAGACCGCGGGCGGGCCTTGACAAGGTCAGGCCGCCTGCGTATAATAATAGAACAACTGTCTGCAAAACCAGGGCTTGTACTGGTTTCGACGGGGGTTTTAAAGTTGGAGAAGCCATCCGCGGGACGGGACCGCGCAGTAAACCGTAACTTAAAAATAAACGCAGACAATAATAAATTAGCGTACGCTGCCTAATTTCGGCAGCAGTCGGCTCCGGACTTCCCGCGGTTCGGATCACCGGCTTCGACACTTGCGGGGCACTTCGTCTCCAAAGCTTTGAGGAGGTGGAAGATTTTATGAAGCTACCGAAGATTGCAGCCTGTCATTAGGCGGCAGTCCGGGGGAATCTTAAAATAATGACTGTGATGGGAGATGCTCCGATGGAGAGGCTTTCGGACGCGGGTTCGATTCCCGCCAGGTCCATAAGAAAAGTGCCGTGTTTACGGCACTTTTTCTATTATGTGGCTTTAGCCAGTTAAGCGTGGTGGAGTTTTTCGCGTTCCGAAAAATGTAGGCACGCTTAACAAAAAACCACTATTGACGGGTGGTCATGGTTTTCATGCACCATTGACATACGTAAAATTACGTGTTACTATAAAGGCATGATAAGGAAAGGAGATACAAAAGATGCCAATGACTCCGAAAGAGATGATAAAATATCTCAAGAAAAACGGATTTGAGGAAATCAGGCAGAATGGTTCCCATGTTACCATGAGGAATCGAACTACTGGAAAAACAGTAGTTGTTCCTTATCACTCCAAGGCCATGAAAAAGGGATTGGAGCAGGCAATACTTAAACAAGCAGGGCTCAAATAAGCCCTGCGCCTGAAATGAGAATGGAGGTATCATGTATGAATAAATTATTTTATCCGGCAATCTTTCATACGGCAGAGGAAGGTGGATTTTGGGTAACTTTTCCGGATTTTCCAGAGTGTCTCACTGAAGGCGATGATTTGCAGAAAGCTTATGAAATGGCAGTGGAAGCCTTGGGTATAGTATTAGTAGGCAGAAAAGAAGATGGAGAAGTCATTCCAGATCCTACACCGATTAATGAGTTGAATGTAGAGGATGGTGCCATTGTGATCGTAGGATTTGATATGCTGGAATATCAGAGAAAGCACAATTCAAAGGCGGTCAAGAAGACTTTGAGTATTCCGGAATGGCTGAATGAAGAAGCAATAGAAAAGGGAGTGAATTTTTCACAAGTTCTTCAGGAAGCATTGATGAATAAATTGAATATCAGAAAATAATAAACTGCACATATAGAGAATATGAGTCCTTAGATACAGGAGTAATTCCGTCTGGATTTGTAAGAAAAGCGCCGCAAATACGGCGCTTTTTCCATGCTGTTTTATAAAATACAGGAAGAGATCAGTCTTCCGATTTCTCTTATATCTCCTCCGGCAGAAAACTCAAATGTGACATTACCAAGGCCGCTGAAGTAGAGGGTCAATTCGGAATCCATATCAAAGGTTCCGGCTGTTTCGATAGAAAATGCCTGAACTTTGGAATACGGAAGGGAAGTAAAATCCTTTTTGGATCCGGTAATGCCTTGTACATTGCAGGCGATCAGTCGTTTATTTGTGAATACCACATAGTCCCGCAGAGCACTGTAGTACCCGACGATTTCTTCACCATAAATCAAAAGATCCAGGATTTCTTTCGGAAGATGCTTTTCTTTTGCTTTACTGAGTTTGAATACTTTTTTGTTCTGAAAATCAATCATAGTCTGTCCTCCGTTTTTCTTTTATCATAGCATATGGAAGATGTCTGTTCAATTATGAGCAGAGGTATCTTTCGTATTGACAACATAGTAAAACGATGTAAAAATTTATATATAAATCAAGCAAAAAAGAAGCTGAAAATCTGAAATGAGGTGAGGAACATGCACTTTGAAAGAAAAGAAACCATGTTTACAGGAACAACAAGCAGGGAACCGGAAGCATATGAGAAACTTCATGGGGAAATTGCGCGCCGGGCAGCAGAAGAGGGGATTGTCCTTTTGAAAAATGAGGAGCATCTGCTTCCGCTCAAAAAGGGAAGTAAACTTGCGCTGTTTGGTTCTGGTGCGTCCAGAACAGTCAAAGGAGGCACCGGTTCCGGAGATGTAAACGAGAGAAGAAGTATCAGCATCTATGAAGGTTTGAAAAATGCCGGATTTGAAATTATGACGGAGAAATGGCTCCATGAATATGAAGAAGAATATAAGGGAAAACGGTTGGAATGGAAAGAAGCGATTCTTGAAAAAACAAAAAGCGGAACAGATTTTTTCACCGCATATTCCACTTCTCCATTTCATGTTCCGGCAGGACCGGAAATTTATACTGTCGATGCAGATGCGGCAGTTTTCGTCCTTGCCCGGAATGCAGGGGAAGGGGCGGACAGACGGGCAGAAAAAGGAGATTATTTTCTGAGCGATGAAGAGTATACCCTTCTTTCCGATGTCTGTGACAGATTTGAAAAGGTCATTCTGTTGCTGAATTCCGGCGGAGTTGTGGATTTGTCATTACTTGAAAAGCTTCCGCAGATTCAGGCAGTACTGGCAGTATCACAGCCGGGCCAGGAGGGCGGCACTGCCGTGGCAGATGTTATCAGCGGGATTATTTCTCCAAGTGGAAAATTGACTGATACATGGGCATTTTCTTATGATGACTATCCGAATGCCACAACATTTTCGCATAACAACGGAAATGTTGAGGAGGAGAAGTACGAGGAAGGCATCTATGTTGGATACCGTTATTTTGATACCTTCGAGATTCCGGTACGTTATGGATTCGGGTATGGAATGTCCTATGCGTCTTTCTCCATAAATACGGCACGTATCGAAACATCAGAAAATGGGGAGGTACGAGTCACAGTCAAAGTGAAAAATAACAGCCGGGAGTTTTCCGGAAAAGAAGTGGTTCAGCTTTATGTATCCCTTCCAGTCGGAAAGATTGAAAAAGAGTTCCGTAGATTGTGCGCTTTTGCCAAGACCAGGATACTGGCTCCGGGAGAAGAGGAGACGGTTGAGATGACTTTTGATGCCGGAACACTGACTTCCTTTGATGAAAGCCGGGCAGCATGGATTCTGGAAGCGGGATGCTACGGAATCTATGTGGGAAATTTCCTTGCGGAAAGCACACTGGAAGGTATCCTTGATGTAAAACAGGAGAAAGTGCTGGCAGAAACAGAGCATATCTGTCCACTAAGAGAAACTCTGGAGGAGCTGTCTGTTCCGGCTGAAAAAATCCGGAAGCGGTATGAAGCGCTGATAAACAATACGGAGAATGTGCCGCACTTTTCCTATGATCTGGACGGACTTGATACTATCCGGTATTGTTACGATTATAAAGAGCCGGGGGATGAAGCGGCGGAAATCACCAGTGGGCTGTCCGAGGATCAGCTGATCCTGCTTGCTGTGGGAGATCCGGGAAGCGGACAGGGAAGCAATCTTGGCGCAGCCGGGATTTCGGTGCCTGGATCTGCAGGTGAGACCAGCTTCTGTGCGGCCGGACAGGGAGTAAAAGCGATTGTTCTGGCTGACGGACCGGCAGGTCTGCGCCTGAGTCAGAATTATGTGGTGTACGATGGAAAAGTGCAGACGATTCCGTTTGAAGCGGCGATTGAAAGAGGATTTTTTTACGATGGGCCGGAACAGGAAGGAGATATTTATTATCAATATTGTACGGCGTTCCCTGTCGGAACACTTCTGGCTCAGACGTGGAATGAAGAATTGATCCGGGAAGTTGGCAATGCAGTGGGCGAGGAGATGGAACGTTTTGAAGTGACGCTCTGGCTTGCGCCGGGAATGAATATCCACCGGAATCCTCTGTGCGGACGGAACTTTGAGTATTATTCGGAAGATCCGTTCCTCAGCGGAAAAATTGCCGCAGCCATGACAAAAGGAGTGCAGAAGCACCCTGGATGCGGAACGACTGTGAAGCATTTTGCCTGCAATAATCAGGAGGATAACCGGAGCGGATCCGACAGTATTCTTTCGGAACGAACCCTTCGGGAAATCTATCTGCGCGGCTTTGAAATTGTTATTCGGGAAGCGCAGCCGCTTGCAATCATGACAAGCTATAATCTGATCAATGGTATCCATGCGGCAAACAGTTATGATCTCTGTACGAAAGCGGCCCGCTGTGAATATGGATTTCAGGGATTGATCATGACGGACTGGACAACGACGCAGCTGAGTGAAGACTGTACGGCTGCGGGATGCATTAAGGCAGGAAATGATCTGGTAATGCCGGGAGAACCAGAGGATCAGGAAAGTATCCGGCAGGCGTTGTCTGATGGAACGATATCACAGAAGGAACTCCGGGACTGCGTCACAAGGATTGTGCGGACGACATTAAAATAATATAAAATCTGTTGTACTTACAACATATTTTGCTTTCTGATTCCTGTATACTGGCCATGGAACGAAACAGTAAGGAGGACAGAAAATGGAAAAGCAGATGTTTTGTTATCAGTGTGAACAGACGGCAGGGTGCAGCGGATGTACCGGGAAAGCGGGAGTCTGTGGGAAGACAGCAAGGACCGCAGGCCTTCAGGATGAACTGACCGGGGCGCTGATCGGACTTGCAAGGACGTGTGCGTCCAATCCGAAGACAGAAAATACGGACCGGTTGATTCTGGAAGGTCTGTTTGCTACTGTCACAAATGTCAATTTTGATGATGAAGCCATTGAAAGGCTGATTGATAAAGTAAGAGCAGAAAAAGAGCAGATTGCGCCGGGCTGCGCAGTATGCGAAGCAAAGTGCGGGAACACCGATGAATATGATATGAAACGGATCTGGGAAGCGCAGGAGGATATCCGGTCATTGAAATCTCTGATCTTATTTGGAATCCGGGGAATGGCGGCGTATGCTTATCATGCCATGGTACTGGGCTATGTGAATGAGGAAGTCAACACCTTTTTCTACAAGGCATTATCTATACTTGCAGAGGACTGGGGAATGGAAGAACTTCTTCCGGTGGTTATGGAGACCGGAGCAGTGAACCTGAAATGCATGGAACTGCTCGACCGTGCCAACACGGAAACATTTGGAAATCCGGAGCCGTCAGAAGTATCCTGGAAAGTGGAAAAAGGGCCGTTTATCGTTGTAACCGGTCATGATCTCTATGATCTGAAACTTCTTTTGGAACAGACGAAAGATCTGGGAATCCAGGTTTACACCCACGGAGAGATGCTCCCGGCTCATGCATATCCGATGCTTCGGAAATATCCGCATCTGAAAGGAAACTTTGGAACCGCATGGCAGAATCAACAGAAGGAGTTTGCAGACATTCCGGCACCGGTTCTTTATACGACAAATTGTCTGATGCCGGTAAAGGACAGTTATACGGACCGGGTATTTACAACGGAAGTAGTAGGATATCCGGGCATGGTCCACATTGGTGAGGACAAAGATTTTACCCCGGTGATCCAAAAAGCACTGGAACTTGGTGGATATGAAAAAGATATGGAATTTACAGGAAGCAACGGCGGCAGCACCACAATGACCGGATTCGGCCATCAGGCAGTTCTGGGTGTGGCGGGTCAGATCATCGCAGGTGTGAAAAGCGGAGCGATCCGGCATTTCTTCCTGGTAGGAGGATGCGATGGAGCCCGCCCTGGAAGAAGCTATTATACAGAGTTTGTAAAACAGGCACCAAAGGATACGGTGATTTTGACACTGGCCTGCGGAAAATACCGGTTTAACGATCTGGATCTGGGAACAATCGGAGGAATCCCGCGGATGCTCGACATGGGACAGTGCAATGATGCCTACAGTGCCATCAAGGTTGCACTGGCACTGGCAGATGCATTTGGATGTGGTGTTAATGAACTGCCGCTGTCCATGATTCTGTCCTGGTATGAACAGAAAGCGGTCTGCATTTTGCTGACGCTTCTTCACCTCGGCATCAAAAATATCCGGCTTGGCCCGACACTGCCGGCATTTCTTTCAAAAGGTGTGGCGGAGTATCTGATAAAAGAATATGGAATTGCTCCGGTTACAACACCGGAAGAGGATTTAAAGACAATCTTAGGATAAGAAGCTAAGAAGAAGGATGTTTCCACAATCAGGAGACATCCTTTTTCTATGCGCAGGAAGAAACCAGATTAGAATCTACGGCTTAAAATGACAATTTGCAAATTTGAACAGTATTTTTTGCTGACTTGTACTGGAAAATAGAACGAAACGATTAAGATGTTATCTTTTAGTCAGAATCTATTGACAAATGCCTACCTTGCTATATAATATAGTCAAGAGAAGAACCTTATCATACAAGGTAGACTGGAGGGAAATCATGGGAACAGTGTTAGAAGTGCAGGATATTATTAGAAATTATTCTAAAAAAGGCGATGGAGCCCGTCCGGCAGAGGATGATATCAAGGTCATCCGCGGGATCAGTATGAAAGTCGAGAAGGGAGATTTCCTTGGCATTATGGGAAAATCCGGATGCGGAAAGTCAACGCTGCTCCGGGTGCTCGGACTTCTGGACCGGCCGACAGAAGGAAAAATTTATTTTGAAGATTTTGATACGGAAGAATTGTGGAAAGATGAGCTGGCAGACATCCGCAGAAGGAAGATCGGATTTATCTTCCAGGACTACTACCTGATGGACAGTCTGACGGTGAGGGAAAACATGATTCTGCCGATGATTTTAGACAAGGCGGATTCCGCGGAAATGAAAAAGCGGGCGGAAAAATATGCGGAACAGTTTGAGATTTCGCATCTTCTTGATAAGAAGCCGACGGAGCTTTCCGGCGGAGAGAAGCAAAGAGCCGCGATCTGCCGGGCGCTGATCAATGACCCGGAACTGATTCTGGCGGACGAACCGACGGGAAATCTGGATTCCAAATCCGGAAAAATTGTTCTGGATGCACTCAAAGAGATTAATAGATGGGGAAAGACTATCATCATGGTGACCCATGACCCTCAGATGGCGAGCAATTGTAAGCATGTGATTTTGCTGAAAGATGGCGTGATTTTAAAGACACTGGACCGCAAAGGAGACGATGAAAAAGAGCGGGAACGCTATTATCGGGAGATTCTCGGAGAAATGGAGCAGCTTTAAGTGAAACAACAAGAGACAGGCGGTGAGAAATATGGACAAAGCGCAGCTTATGAAAGGGATTCTGGAAGGATGCATTCTGAAGATCATTGATCAGGAAGAGACATACGGATATGAGATCGTAACAAGGCTCCAGGATTATGGATTTTCTGACGCAAAAGAAGGCACGCTTTATCCGCTTTTACTCCGCCTGGAGAAAAAGAAGCTGATTAAGGGAACCTTTAAAGAAAGTCCTCTGGGGCCGAAGCGGAAGTACTACGCACTGACTCAGGAGGGAAAGGACTATGTCGATCAGTTTTATCAGGCATGGCAGGAAGTGAAAGAGTCTGTTGACCGGATCTTCTGACAGGAGGCGAGAAAAATGTTATGGAAAAATGAATTGACAGAAATAAGAAATGAGAATGCAGAGCAGATCAGTGGAATGAACGGAACAATGTGGGACCAGCTTTCTCCGATGCTGGAATATCTGTCCTCTTTTTCGATCCCGATGTTTGAAGAAGAAGTGATAAAAAAAGATCTGATCGGTATGGCAAAGGAGGCGGAGATCGAACAGATCTCTCTGGAAGAAAAACTGGGAATGTCGTCGAAAGAATTTTGCGACAACCTGATAGAAAACGAAACAGAAAGAACCAGAAAAAGAAAGGTGGAGGAGCAGATTCTGGAGTTGGCTGTGAATTTTGTATGGTATCTGACTGTTTTCTGGCTCATTGGGGCTTTGCTGGATGCAGAACCAAGAATGGTTTATGCATCAGATATGTTATTCGCATTTTTCGCAGCATTGTCAGATGTATGGCTTCCTGGAAAACGTATTATGGCATGGGATAAACGTAAAGAATATCTTAGGCATTTGATTAAGATAGGGTCATTAGTACTTGTAGTATTTACAGATGTCCGAACAGATCAGGCTATTACAGGAAATGGATTTGTCATAGGAGGGTGTCTGATTTTGTTATCTGTTTTGGCAGCTTTTATCAGTGCAAACTACTGGAAAAAGCAGTCACAGAAATATGACTGGAAATAGAAAGCGGGGGAAAGAAGATGTATGTGCTTGAAGTTGAAAATTTAATTCGTAATTATCAGAAGGCTGTAGGGAAAAAGGGAAAAGAAGATATAAAAGTTTTAAAAGGACTGAACTTTCAGGTGGAAGAAGGAGATTTCACCGGAATTATGGGGAAATCCGGATGTGGAAAGACGACCCTTCTGAAAGTTCTGGGGATGATTGATAAGCAGACAGATGGAACGGTCCGATTCATGGGACAGGACACAAAAGGACTTTCCGGAGATACGCTGGCGGATATCAGAAGAACGAAACTCGGATTTATCTTTCAGGACTATTACCTGATGGACAGTCTGACAGTTGAGGAAAATATCATGTTGCCGATGATCCTCGGGCAGGAGGATGCGCAGAAAATGATGGATTCGGCAAAGGCATATGCGGAAAAGTTTCAGATCGATCATCTGTTAAACAAGAATCCGTATGAACTCTCCGGTGGAGAAAAACAGAGAGTGGCAATCTGCCGGGCACTGATTAACAATCCGGATCTGATTCTGGCCGATGAGCCGACGGGAAACCTGGACTCCAAGTCCGGCAAAATCGTGATTGAAGCACTTCGAACCATCAATCAGGAAATGAAGAAGACGATTGTCATGGTTACTCACGACCCGCAGATGGCAAGCAACTGCCGGAAGATTATCCTTCTGAAAGACGGAGTGATTCTGGAAACGCTGGAACGGGGAGAAAAGAGCCAGGAAGAATTTTATCAGGAAATCATCGGAAAGATGGAGGAACTGTAAAAAGTAGAGACAGGTCAAAGCGGGGGAAGAAGGGATCATATGATACTGAAAAAGTTGTGGGAAAATGATCTGATCAAAATCAGACAGGAAAATGTAAACCGGATATCCGTACTGGATGGGAAAATGTGGGATCAGCTTTATCCGATTGTAGAATATCTGGATTCATATCTGGATTCCTCGTCACTTCCGCTCTTTGAAGAGGAAGTGATTAAAAAGGAACTGATCGGAATGGCAGAAGAAGCCCTGATTGAAGGAATCACTCTGGAAGAGAAACTTGGCATGCCGGGACAGGAGTTTTGTGATCAGATACTGAATTCCAGAGAAAAAGATGACAGGAGAAAAATTGGAGAATATTTGGTAGAATTTGCAGTTCACTTCGTCTGGTTTCTGACATTTTTCAGTATAGAAAACATCTGGACAAATCAGATTGAACTGGATATGAGTACTGTGATCCTGGCAGTGATAGGTGCGGCCGCTTCTCTTTGGATTCACGATCAGATATTTATTCATCCGATTACAGATTACAGAGGGAAGATCGCATTCCGGTCTAAAAAATCACAGGCGCTGATCATCCTTTTGGTGATTCTGTGTCTGATCTTTGCAGACTGGCTGCTTTGGAGAATGGATATCCGGATTTCCATTCCAGGCGGAGGCAGAATCTTCTTTGCAGGAATGCTGGTATTATCCTACCTGATGCTGCTTGTAAGAAAACAGTACTGGAACCGCCGGTCAAAGGAATATGAATGGGCATGATGAAGAAAAGGCAGGAGGCATAAAGACATGTTCTGGAGGAACGATTTGACAACATTAAGAAAAGAAAATACAGGCCGTATCGCGGACATGGGAGAAGAGATGTGGGAACAGCTGTATCCCGCACTACAGTACCTGTCGACCAGGCAACTTTCACTTTTTGATCGGGAACTGATCAAAAGCGAACTGATCGGCATCGCGGAAGAGGCAGAGATCCAGGGGGCCAGGCTGGACCGGAAGATGGGGATGCCTTATCAGGCATTCTGCGATTTTCTGATTGAAAAACGGGGAATCAGGAAAAAAAGTTCCATTGGAGAACAATTACTGGAAACAGGGACTTGCTTTATATGGTGGCTGACGTTCTTTGCAGTAGTCAATCTGATTCAGAATGATAATGCTGTCCGCTCTAATGAGATTCTGGCGGCGCTGGTAGCAGCCATGGCGGTTGTTCTTCTGGGAGACCACATGTTTGAGTACAGAGGAAGACTTTCCGTGGATCAAAAGAAATGGCGGATACAGATTGGAGTGATGGTGGTCTGTTTTTTCGTTCTGGCGGCTGTGACATCCAGGTATCCGATTGCCATCCCTCTGACAGCAGGTAGATGGATTGTGATTGGGATTCTGCTTGTTGCTTCCGTTCTTCTGCTGCTTATCAGAAACTGGTACTGGAACAGCAGGTCAAAGCAATATAACTGGAAATCTGAATAAAGAATGGAAAAGAACTCCTGCGATGTTGGGGAATGAAATCGCAGGAGTTCTTTGTTACACTTAAATGATTGAATTTGACTGATTGTGAAAGATTTACAAAAAACAAGTAAAAATATTGTGAAATAAAATGATTGATTATGACTGGTAATGGTGCTATGATAAGCATAGAAAGAACGGAGGTAGAAAAGAATGATTTACACAGTAACATTTAATCCGTCACTGGATTACATTGTGACAGTCAATGATTTCCGGCTTGGAGAGACGAATCGGACGGCATCAGAGCAGATGCTCCCGGGAGGCAAGGGAATCAACGTGTCTACGGTACTGGAAAACCTCGGATTTGATAATACTGCCCTTGGATTTGTGGCAGGATTTACCGGAAGAGAGATTGTAAGCAAAGTGCAGGAGCTGGGATTCCAAAGTGAATTTATTGAGCTTGACGAGGGATGGTCAAGAATCAATATCAAAATGAAGGATTTTGACGGAACCGAGATCAATGGACAGGGACCGGCTATCAGTGAAGCGGCTGTGAAAGCACTTCTGGAAAAGCTGGACGGACTGAAAGAAGGAGATATTCTGGTGCTGGCAGGAAGCATTCCGGCAAGTATTCCGGAAACGATTTATGCGGAGATTATGAAGCGGTTGGATGGAAAAGGAGTGCTCACAGTGGTGGATGCGACCAATGACCTGCTGATGGAAGTACTTCCGTATCATCCATTCCTGATCAAACCGAATCAGCACGAACTGGGAGCGATATTCGGAGTGGAACTTGATACTCAGGAATCTGTTGTGCCGTATGCCCGGAAAATGCAGGAACGGGGTGCGCTGAATGTGCTCGTATCCATGGGCGGCAAGGGAGCCGTGCTTCTGGATGCAGACGGAGAGGTGCATATGCTTCCGGCGCCGGAAGGAACTCTTGTCAATGCAGTGGGCGCAGGAGACTCCATGGTGGCAGGATTTCTGGCAGGATGGCTGGAAAAGAAAGATTACGAACATGCTTTCCGGATGGGAGTGTCCGCAGGAAGTGCCAGTGCCTTCTCGGAGCGTCTGGCAACAAGAGCAGAGGTGGAAACATTGTATCGATCGATAGAGGATGGGAGGAAATAGAGGATGAGAATCACAGAATTACTGGATAAAAGAAGTATTTCTCTTACTGCCGCGCCGGCTTCCAAAAGCGAAGCACTTGATATGGCGGTGGATCTGATGGCGGCAGGCGGAAAGATCCGGGACAAAGAAGCGTACCGGAAAGAAGTGTATTTAAGAGAAGAAGAAAGTACGACCGGAGTCGGAGGCGGCATCGCGATTCCGCACGGAAAATGTGACGCGGTGGCAAAGCCCGGTCTTGCAGCGATGGTAATCAAAGACGGAGTGGATTTTGATTCTTTGGACGGGGAGCCGGTAAATCTGATTTTCCTGATTGCCGCGCCGAATACAAAGGATAATATTCACCTGGATGTGCTGAGCAAACTTTCCATTCTCCTGATGGATGAGCAGTTTTCAGAGAATCTGAAAAAAGCATCCACACCGGAAGAATTCCTTCGGATCATCGATGAGGCAGATGAAGAGAAACCGGATGTCGATGAACAGCTGGCGGCACAGACGGAGTCCGAACCGCAGGAAAAGGCATGCAGGATTCTGGCAGTGACTTCATGTCCGACTGGTATTGCACACACGTATATGGCTGCGGAAGGAATCGAAAAAGCAGCGAAAAAGGCAGGATGCTTTGTAAAGGTAGAGACGAGGGGATCCGGCGGAGCAAAGAACGTACTGACAGAAGAGGAAATCGCAGAGGCAGACTGTATCATCGTTGCAGCAGACGCAGAAGTACCAATGGACCGTTTCCATGGAAAACGTCTGATCGAATGCCCGGTTTCCGATGGAATCGGTAAGGCAGATCAGCTTGTAGAGCGGGCGATGCATGGTGATGTGCCGATTTACAAAAGCGGAAATCCGAATGCAGGCAAGTCACAGAAATCATCCGGAGGCGGAGCCCACAAGGTATATACACAGCTGATGAACGGAGTTTCCCACATGCTTCCGTTCGTAGTTGGAGGCGGTATCCTCATTGCCCTTGCGTTTCTGATTGATGGCCTCAGCATCGATATCAATTCCCTTTCCGATGAGATGCGTGCAAACTTCGGTACGATCACGCCGGTAGCAGCGGCATTGAAAGGAATAGGAGATACGGCATTTGGATTCATGCTCCCGGTACTTGCAGGATTCATTGCCATGAGTATCGGAGACCGTCCGGCACTGGCAGTCGGATTTGTAGGCGGAATGCTTGCATCTCAGGGCAAATCCGGATTTCTTGGAGCTCTTCTTGCGGGATTTGTAGCAGGATACCTGATTCTCCTTCTGAGAAAAGTATTTGCGAAACTGCCGCAGTCCATTGAAAAGATTGCGCCGGTGCTTCTGTATCCATTGTTCGGAATTCTGATTATGGGACTTCTGATGAATTATGTGATTGAGCCTCCGGTGGGAGCATTGAATACCGCGCTTAATACAGGACTGACCAATATGAGCGGAAGCAGCAAGATTCTCCTTGGAATTATCGTTGCAGGCATGATGTCTATCGATATGGGAGGACCGTTCAACAAGGCAGCATATGTATTCGGAACTGCATCCATTGCAGCCGGTAACTATGATATTATGGCAGCCGTTATGATCGGCGGTATGGTACCTCCATGCGCCATCGCTCTGGCGACACTGCTCTTTAAGAAGAAATTTACAAAAGAAGAACGGGAATCCGGTCCGGTAAACTTTATCATGGGACTTGCGTTTATTACAGAAGGAGCGATCCCGTTTGCGGCATCTGATCCGATCCATGTCCTTCCGTCCTGTATCATCGGTGCCGCAGTATCAGGTGCGCTTTCCATGGCATTTGGCTGTACTTTGATGGCTCCGCATGGCGGAATCTTCGTATTCCCGGTTGTGGATCATGCCCTGATGTATCTTGTATCCCTGGTAATCGGTACGATTGTCGGAGCCGTACTCCTTGGAATACTTAAAAAAAGGGTAGAAGAATAAAGAAAAAATCAAACAGCATTACGCCGCGAGAAGATTATCACATCCGCGGCGTATTTTGATCCGGGTGGGAGATTGACGGGAAAGGAGAATTCTACTATAGTTATATGAGAGAAAAAGGTTTAGTCGGAGGGAAGGTTATGCTGACAGAAAAACGACAAAAAGAGATCTTGAAACTTCTGGGAGAGAAGGGAAGCGTGACCGTTCAGGAACTGACAGAAAAGCTGAATGCGTCCGAGTCCACAATTCGGAGAGACCTGACACTTCTCCATCAGAAAGGAGAACTGGTCAAGGTGTTTGGAGGAGCTGTCCAGACAGAATCCAGGATCAATATCCGGGAAGAAAAAGTTGCTCTCAGGAAAGAATTGAAAAAAGAGGAAAAAATCCGGATTGCCAGGTATGCGGCATCGCTTGTGGAGCCGGATGATTTTGTCTACCTGGATGCCGGCACGACAACGGAATACATGATTCCGTTTCTGACAGAGAAGTCAGCCGTCTTTGTGACCAATGCGGTTTCCCACGCTCTGCAGCTCACGGAGAATGGGTTCCGGGTGATCCT
Source organism: Sellimonas catena (assembly GCF_027924685.1). Lineage (NCBI taxonomy): Bacteria > Bacillati > Bacillota > Clostridia > Lachnospirales > Lachnospiraceae > Sellimonas > Sellimonas catena. Next base: position 49,810 of record NZ_BSBO01000025.1, on the reverse strand, counting down.
GATCGGCGGCGAACTCAAAGCGGCGACCGAGGCGATTGTTGGAAACGAAGCCTACGTCAATCTCCAGAAATATAATTTTACAAAAGGTTTTTTCGGAACGAACGGGGTAAACCGGACGTCCGGGTTTACGACGCCGGATATCAATGAGGCGATGATAAAAGGATGTGCGATGAAACATGCCCAAAAGCCGTATGTACTCTGTGACAGCAGCAAATTTCTGGTATCGAGTCCTGTAAGCTTTGGAGAATTCGGGGATGCAATGATTATTACGGACCGATGCCCGGATGAAAGCATGTATTCGGACAGCAATATTATCATAGTAGAATAGGACAGATACATGTTATGATCCCGGAAAAAACAGCAGGAATTCATCCTGCTGTTTTTTTGTTGACAGAACACTGATCTTTCGATAAGATGGGAAATATTTAGAGGGATGATGAGCCGGAAAGGGGAAATCTGCATTAAGAATTGTTCAGAACTTTTTCAGGAACGGTTAAGATCTGCCGTTGATAATAGAAGTATCAAAGGAAGCAGATATAAAGATACATAACAAAGCAGCCTTTGAAACAGAAAAAGAAAGTGAGGAACAGATTTTATGCAGGAACAGAAAAAAGAAAAAGGAAAAAAAGGATTTGTAAAGAAAGGCCTCATTCTGGCACTGGTTGGAGCAATGGTGTTTGCCATGGCAGCATGTGGAGGAAAAGATGATAAAAAGTCCACAGCAAAAAGCACTGCCGGGAGCAGCTCAAGCTCCGAAAAAAAAGATTCCGATAAGAAAGTCACTGAATCTGAAAAGAAGGACTCCGATAAGAAAGGCGCTGAATCTGAAAAAAAGGACTCCGATAAAAAAGTCACTGAGTCTGAAAAGAAGGATTCCAAAAAGAAAAGCGGGAAAACTTCAAAGAACAACAAAACAAGAGGAAAAGCATCCGGGAATACGAAATCAGGAAAGACGGGTTCAGGAAAGAGTTCAAAATAATAAGAACAGGAATCAAAACAGGTGATACAGGGTGTGCTTCTTTCGGGAGGCGGACCCTGTTGTTTTGTCAGAGTGAGTGTAAGGTGAGTAAATGGAACGGATTTTAATGATTGAAGATGATGAAGACATCAGGGAAGGAGTGAGGATTCTTCTTGAAGGAGAAGGTTATGAAGTGCTTGAGGCAAAGAATGGGAGGGAAGGTCTGCAGCTGCTGGCAGAGGGGCCTGATCTTGTGATTCTGGACATCATGATGCCCGGGATGTCCGGACTGAAGACATGTGAAGAGATCCGGAAAATTTCGTATGTACCGGTACTGTTTCTGACCGCAAAAGCGCAGGAATCGGACAAACTGATCGGATTCATGGCAGGCGGGGATGATTATCTCCCGAAGCCGTTTTCCTATTCGGAACTTCTTGGAAGAGTCAAGGCTTTGATCCGCAGATGGAAAACATACCGCGGAAAGGAACCGGATCGAAAAAAGGACATGTATCTGGAACAGGCCGGAATCCGTTTGAATGAAATGTTTAATGAAGTTTTTGTCCGGGGTGGAAGTACAGAGCTTTCCGAAATTGAATATCAGATTTTAAAACTGATGATGCAGCATCCGGGGAAGATTTTTTCGGCCCAGAATCTTTATGAAAGTGTCTGGGATGAACCATATTTTTACAATTGCAATGGTACGGTAATGGTGCATATCCGGAAACTACGGGTAAAAATAGAGGAAGATCCAAAAAATCCACAGAGAATTCAGACTGTATGGGGGAAGGGGTACCGATTTGGATAATGGGAAGAAAAAAATTCATTCATTATATTTTGAACTGATCCGCCTGCTTCTGGTATCAGCAACAGTTTCTCTTTTGTTTTTTTTCATATTGAACCGTGCGGGGGAAAATCTGCTTACATTTTATTTTTATGAAAGTGATTATGTACAGAAAGCAAGTGACCATTCCATCAAAAATCTCCAGGAATATGTTACAGAAAACCATGTTTCCTCCAATGATTCTGAAAAGCTGACGAAATGGGTGAATGAACAGAAAATCGTTGCAATCAGTGTCTATAAGGAGGAACTTCTGACATATGATTCTCTGTATCCGGATGAAGAAGTGGAGAATGCCGCAATAGAAGGCGGGTATTATGAGTGGGAGTCTTACTATACAGTTGAATTTTCGGACGGAACCGCAGATGTATTTCTGTATGGATTCTTTTCCTACCAGTTTTACAGCTATGCGCTGATTGCCGAGATTCTGCTTGCTGTGGCGTTGTTTATTATGACAGCGGTACTGGGGATCCGTAAACCTGTAAAATATATTGGAAAGCTGAAAGAAGAATGTGAGATTCTGGGAAATGGCGATCTGGAATATCAGATTTCGGTAATAGGAAAGGATGAGCTTGCCGATCTTGCGTCCGGAATGGATCACATGCGCAGGGCTTTGAAAGAAAGTATAGAAAAAGAAGAAGAACTGTCCCGGGCAAATCGGAGAATGATTACGGAAATGTCCCACGATCTGAGAACACCGCTCACTTCTTTGCTTCTCTATACAGATATTCTGGCGAAAAAAGAGATCCATGATATGGAGCAGATCCGGGAATACATCCGCAAAATTGACCGGAAAGCCCACCAGATCAAAGTTATGTCGGACCATATTTTTGAGTATGCCCTCGTAACAGAAGATATGGAAGTCAGGACCGGAGAGCCGGAAAGCCTGGACAGCATCTTTTATGATCCGCTCTCTGAGATGGCGGGGTATCTGGAAGAAAAAGGCTACAGAGTCGATGTCGAATGGAAAGACGAGGATGGGAAAATCTGCGTGGATCCGGAATACATCAACCGGATTCTGGATAATCTCGTCTCTAATATTGTAAAATACGCAGATCCGGAAGAACCTGTCCGGATTCGGACAGTCTGCAGGGATTCCTGTCTGGGGATCTGTTTTTCCAACCGGATCTTGCGGGAAACGGACGAAAGAAAAGAGAGTACGAAAATCGGGCTTCACAACATTCGGAAGATGATGAAAAAAATGCGGGGAGTTTCCGAGGTATGTCAGGAAGACGGCATGTTCTTTCTGACGATACTCTTTCCAAGAACAGAAGAATAGAGCAAATCCTGCCGGGAGATATGATGTTTCCACAGGCAGGATTTTTTCGTGTACCCGGGAAAGTTCTGAACAAAAAAAGGAGGAGCCGTCCTGGCGGCTCCTGAAGGAAGAGAGAAAAATCTATCTAAAAAAATCTAAATGTCTAGGCGAAGGACAACAATCACAAAGAATTAGGAACTCTTTCCAACTGTTGTCTTCTTCTTCTCTGAAGATGTTTATAGTATAGCGCACAAATGTGAGTAATTTATGTCTCCACGATGAAGGATTTATAAAAGAACTTAAGAAAATATAAACATCATCTGAATGATTTGGAAAGCTTGCAGATACAATAAAAAGAAACAGGTTTTCCGGAGGATGAAGAAGTGAGAAAGAAGAGAAGAATAGTCATATATCTGTTTGTTCTGGCGCTTTTGGCAGGTATGTCTGTTATCTGGATTCTGGGCAGAAAAGCAGAGAATCCGGAACAGAATAATACGGAAACAGTATCCGGAAACATGGAGGTGCACTTTCTGGATGCAGGACAGGGGGACAGCATTCTTGTGCGGTCGGAGAATGAAAATTTACTGATTGATGCAGGGACCAATGAGGATGAAGAAATGGTCGTTTCCTATTTAAAAGAACAGGGGGTAGAAAAGCTTGATTATGTCATTGCCACACATCCTCATATTGATCATATCGGCGGGATGGATGCTGTAATTGAAACCTTTTCGGTGGGAACCTGTTTCCTTCCGGAAGAAACGTATGATACAGAAAGCTTTCAAGAAGTTCTTACCGCTCTGGATGAAGCGGACGTAAAGATCAGACATCCTGAGTTTATGGAAAACTATGAAATAGGAAGCGGCAGATTTGTATTTATCACGCCGGATTCTGAAAAACAGTATGAAGATATCAACGATTCATCACTCGGGATTCGTCTGACAAATGGTGCACACAGCTTCCTTTTATGCGGAGACATCAGTCAGAGAATCGAAAAAGAGATCCTGAAATCCGGGATCTCAATCCGCTCGGATGTCATGAAACTGAATCATCATGGAAGCCGGGACGCCAACTCATGGAAGTTTTTAAAAGCGGCATCTCCTTCTTTTGTCGTGATAACCTGCGGCACCAGAAATGAGTTCGGACATCCACATGAGAAAGTCATGAAACGGGTGGAGAAACTGGGGGCAGGTGTTTTCCGGACCGACCTTCAGGGAACCATCGTGTTTGAAAGTGACGGGGAAACTCTGAAATGCAGCACCGGTCCGGAGGAAGGAAGCAGAAAATAAGATTGTACACAAAAAGGACATAATTATCTGTTAAAATACAGAAAATAGATAGATTATCGAGAAGAAGGGATGAATTGTTTATGGAGCATATTAAGATACTGGTGGTGGATGACGAAAGCAGAATGCGCAAGCTTGTCAGAGACTTCCTGGAAAGAGCCGGATTCCAGGTGCTTGAAGCAGGAGACGGGATGGATGCGCTGGATGTTTTTTACGATAATCAGGATATCGGACTTATTATTCTGGATGTGATGATGCCGAAGATGGATGGATGGGAAGTATGCAGGGAGATCCGCAAGGAGTCCAAAGTTCCGATCATCATGCTGACGGCAAGAGGAGAAGAGCGGGATGAGCTGAATGGGTTTGAACTTGGCGTCGATGAGTACATTTCCAAGCCGTTCAGTCCGAAAATCCTTGTGGCCCGTGTCAATGCGCTCTTAAGAAGGACGAGCGGACTTGCCATGGATCAGACGGTTTCTGCAGGAGGTATTGAGATTGACAAGGCAGCCCATATCGTGAAAATTGACGGCAATCCGGTCGATTTAAGTTTCAAGGAGTTTGAGCTTCTTACCTATTTTATGGAAAATCAGGGGATTGCCCTGTCCAGAGAGAAGATTTTGAACAATGTATGGAACTACGATTATTTCGGAGATGCCAGAACGATTGATACTCACGTGAAGAAGCTTCGAAACAAGCTGGGGGACAAAGGCGAGTATATCCGGACCATCTGGGGGATGGGCTACAAATTTGAGGTTGCAAAATCATGAAAAAATTTGGAGCAAAGCTCTCTATCCGAAAAAAGATGATGTTCATTTTTGTCGGACTGATTCTTTTTCTTCTGATTCTTCTTGTGTTTGTAAACGGTACATTTGCAGAATGGTACTATATGGCAAATAAACGGTCGGACTTAGTGAGTATTTATAAGGAAATCAGTAAGGTGCAGGAGAAGGATCTTCTGGGAAACGACTCGGAAGTGCTGAAACTGAACCGTATGACCGAGAGAAATAATGTTTCCGTCCTTTTGATTGACAGTTCCATGAGGGTACAGTATGCGAACGTCTATGATGTGAGCATCCTGATAGATCAGGTTCAGGATTATGTGCTCGGCAACAAGCCGCCGCTGCTTGACAGCGGGGACTACCTGATTACAAGGGCGAGAGATGTGATGAGCGGAGCGGAATACCTGGAAATGTGGGCACAGTTTGATAATTCCAATTATCTGCTGATGCGGTGTTCCCTTGACAGTATCCGCTCTAATGTGTCGATTTCCAACCAGTTTATTTTCTATATCGGTATTCTGATTCTTGCGATTGGAATTATTCTTGTTTGGTTTTTCTCAAGAAGAATTTCGGAGCCGCTTCTGGAACTGGCGGAGCTGTCAAAAAAGATGGCAAAGCTTGATTTTGACGCAAAATATACAAGAGGCGGAGCAGACGAGATCGGAATTCTTGGAGAAAGTTTTAATACGATGTCAGATGAGCTGAAAGACAAGATTTCCGAATTAAAGACAGCCAACTATGAACTGCAAAGAGACATCAAAAAGAAGGAACAGGTAGAGACCATGCGTACAGAGTTTATCGGGAATGTATCGCATGAACTGAAAACACCGATTGCACTGATCCAGGGATATGCGGAAGGTTTGAAAGACGGGATCACGGATGATCCGGAAAGTATGGAGTTTTACTGCGATGTCATTATTGATGAGGCCAACAAGATGAACAGGATGGTGAAAAACCTTCTGACGTTGAACCAGCTGGAACAGGGCAGAGACGATACCCAGTTTGAACGGATCGATATCACAAGCCTGATCCGGGGTGTGGTGCAGAGCCTTGAAATCATGGCAAAGCAGAAAGAAGCGGATATCCGTATGAATACCCAGGAGCCGGTTTTTGTATGGGCAGATGAGTTCAAGGTAGAACAGGTTGTGCGAAACTATGTAAGCAATGCCCTGAACCATGTGAATGAAAACCGGATCGTGGATATCCGGATTGAAGAGCGGGACGGTAAGATACGGATCAGCGTCTTCAATACAGGGGAGCCGATACCGGAGGAGGATATCGAACACATCTGGGAGAAATTTTATAAAGTGGACAAGGCAAGAACCAGAGAATATGGAGGAAATGGAATCGGACTTTCGATTGTCAAGGCCATCATGGAATCCTTCCATCAGAATTACGGGGTAAAAAATTATGAAAACGGAGTACAGTTCTGGTTTGAACTTGACAAAAAGTAAAAATGCGGGCGCGTCCCGCATTTTTACATTTTCTTTTTGAAAGGGGTGTGTTAAACTTAGAAAGATAAGGAGTGGATAACAATGATTGCATTGATTGATTATGACGCAGGAAATATGAGAAGTGTGGAGAAGGCGCTTGATTTTCTTGGAGAGAAGCCGGTTGTCACACGAAAACGAGAGGAGATACTGGGAGCAGACCGGATTATCCTTCCGGGAGTCGGGTCTTTTGGAGACGCGATGCACAATCTGGAAGCATTTGGACTGACAGAGGTGATCAAAGAGGCGGTAGAAAAGAAAATTCCGCTGCTTGGAATCTGCCTTGGCATGCAGGTCCTTTTTGAAAAGAGCGAGGAAAGTCCGGGCGTGAAAGGTCTTGGAATTTTAGAAGGTGAGATTGTCAGGTTCCCGAAGACGGAAGGGCTTAAGATTCCGCATATGGGCTGGAATTCTCTTTCCTGTTCGAAGGACGGCAGGCTGTTTGAGGGACTTGAGGAGAATCCTTATGTATATTTTGTCCACTCATACTATCTGAAAGCGAAAGATCCAAAGATCGTAAAAGCAACTGCCGAATATGGAGTGACGATTCATGCCTCGGTGGAGAAGGGCAGCGTCTTCGGATGCCAGTTCCACCCGGAAAAGAGCGGCGGGACAGGGCTTCATATTCTGAAAAATTTCATAGAAAGACAGGGGGAGTAGCAGATGTTTACGAAGAGAATTATTCCATGTCTGGACGTGAACAATGGACGGGTTGTAAAGGGAGTCAACTTTGTAGATTTAAGAGACGCCGGAGATCCGGTGGAAGTCGCAAAGGTTTATGATAAAGAAGGGGCGGACGAACTGGTATTTCTGGATATTACCGCTTCCTCTGATGCAAGAAATACAGTCGTTGACATGGTAGAACAGGTGGCTGAGAATGTCTTTATTCCGTTTACGGTTGGCGGCGGAATCCGTACAGTGGAGGACTTCCGGACGATTTTAAGAGCCGGGGCGGACAAGATTTCCATCAATTCCTCTGCGCTGAATACTCCGGATCTGATCTCGGACGCGGCGTACAAATTCGGGAGCCAGTGCGTGGTGGTCGCCATCGACGCGAAGAAGCGTGCGGATGGAAGCGGATGGAATGTATACAAAAACGGCGGAAGGATCGACACCGGCCGGGATGCTGTGGAGTGGGCCATGGAGGCCGAGCGGCGCGGCGCAGGGGAAATTCTTCTGACGAGTATGGACGGAGACGGGACGAAGGCAGGATATGACCTGAACGTGACAAGACAGATTGCGGATGCGGTGTCGATTCCGGTGATTGCTTCCGGAGGAGCAGGAGAGCTGTCCCATTTCTATGACGCGTTCAGCGAGGGACATGCGGATGCGGCTCTGGCGGCATCGCTGTTCCATTATAAAGAGCTTACGATCCGGGAAGTCAAGGAGTATCTGAGGGACAAAGGAATCCCGGTCAGACTTTGATGTGAGGAGGCAGCATGGCAGCAATTCAGAATGACTGGCTGGATGCTCTGAAGGAGGAGTTCAGACAGCCTTACTATAAAAAATTATTTCAGACGGTCAACGAGGAGTACCGGACGAGGCAGATTTTCCCGCCGGCGGACGACATTTTCAATGCGTTCCACCTGACGCCGCTTCATGAGGTGAAGGTGGTGATACTGGGACAGGATCCGTATCACGGAGAGGGGCAGGCACACGGGCTCTGTTTTTCCGTAAGACCGGGAGTGGACATTCCGCCTTCTCTTGTCAATATTTATCAGGAGCTTCACGATGATCTGGGATGCACGGTCCCGAATCATGGATGTCTCACCAAATGGGCGAAGCAGGGAGTGCTGCTTTTGAATACGGTACTGACAGTACGGGCGCATCAGGCCAATTCCCACAAGGGAATCGGCTGGGAAGAGTTTACGGACGCGGCGATCCGGAAATTAAATGAGCAGGACCGGCCGATCGTCTTTATGCTGTGGGGAAGACCGGCCCAGGCGAAGAAATCCATGCTTCACAATCCTAAGCATCTGATTCTGGAGGCCCCGCATCCGAGTCCGCTTTCCGCATACCGGGGATTTTTCGGAAGCAGGCCGTTCAGTCAGGCCAACCGGTTTCTGGAGGCACAGGGGGTAGAGCCTGTGGACTGGCAGATTGAGCCGATGTAAGAAAAGGGAGTATGATGTATGAGCAGAAAAATTGATTGTATGGAGACAGAGTGCTGTGACTGTATCGAGATCCACGGGGACTGTATCAAGAAGGTCATGGAACGGATGCCTGCGGAAGAGACACTGAATGATCTGGCCGCCCTGTTTAAGGTGTTCGGAGATCCGACGAGAGTGAAGATTCTCTATGTGCTCTTTCAGTCAGAGCTTTGTGTCTGTGATCTGGCGGAGGTACTGCATATGACACAGTCTGCGATTTCGCATCAGCTTCGGATTTTAAAGCAGATGAAACTGGTTAAGAGCAGACGTGAGGGGAAGACGGTGTTTTATTCGCTGGCGGATGATCATATCCAGACAATTATGAATCAGGGAATGGAACACATTCTGGAATAAGAACAGGGAATCATAAAGAAAGATAAGGGTGATAAGGGAAATGAAAAAGCGAATTGGAATGATAATGGCGGCATGTCTTTTGTTCTTTACGATGACAGGATGTGCCACACAGATTGATAAAGGGAAATCCCTTCTTGAGGATGGAAACTATGAGCAGGCCGCCGAGGCTTTTGAAAAAGCTTCGAAGGATTCAGATATGGAAAAGGAAGCATACCGGGGACTTGGCATCAGCTATTATGAACTGGAGCAGTATGATAAGGCGGCGTCCGCTTTTGAATCAGCGCTTGAAAAAGGCGCCGGGGCAACGCCGGAGCTTTATAATCTGCTTGGAATTTCGTATATGCAGAGCGGCCAGTATGAAAAAGCGGCAGACTCTTTTGAGACCGGCAGCCAGATGGAAGGCGCCGGGGATGATCTGAAAAAGGAAATGGCCTACAACCAGATCTTCTCTCTGGAAAAGGCAGGAAAGTATACAGAAGCCAGGGAAAAGGCGGACGCATATCTTCAGACCTGGCCGGATGACGAAGATGTGAAAAAAGAGGCAGAGTTTTTAGAAACACAGGCGGGAAATGAATGATTGAAACAGGAAGGAAAAAGGAAAAGGTAATTCTGGTGGCGGCGGCTCTGGATGATCTGGAAAAGGCAGAGCAGTCGCTGGATGAGCTTGGCGAGCTGGTAAAGACAGCGGGAGCGGAAGTGGCCGGACAGATGATCCAGCTAAGAGACGCGGTTCACCCGGGGACTTATATCGGAAGCGGGAAGCTCGACGAGTTAAAGTGGCTTGTATGGGAAAAGGAAGCGGACGGCATTGTCTGTGATGATGAGCTCAGCCCGTCCCAGATCAACAATATGGAGGAAGTGCTGGACTGTAAGATTATGGACCGGACGCTTGTGATTCTCGATATTTTTGCGGCCAGAGCATCAACTAAAGAGGGAAAGATTCAGGTAGAACTGGCCCAGTTAAAATACCGGCAGTCGAGACTGACCGGACTTGGAAAGAGTCTTTCCAGGCTCGGTGGAGGAATCGGGACAAGAGGACCGGGAGAGAAGAAGCTGGAGATGGACCGGAGACTGATCAAAAGCCGGATCGCCCAGCTGAACCGGGAACTTGCGGATGTCCGCAGACACCGGGAGGTGACAAGGGAGCAGCGAAGCAGAAACCATATGCCGGTCTGTGCGCTTGTGGGATATACCAATGCCGGAAAGTCTACGCTGTTAAATACACTGACAGGTGCATCGGTGCTGGAAGAGGACAAGCTGTTTGCAACACTGGATCCGACAACCAGAGTGCTGAATCTTCCGGGAGGCCAGAAGATTCTTCTTACCGATACGGTCGGATTTATCAGCAAGCTTCCGCATAACCTGATCGAGGCATTCCGCAGTACGCTGGAAGAGGCAAAGTATGCGGATGTGATTCTCCATGTGGCGGACATGTCCAATCCACAGATGGATGAGCAGATGTATGTAACCTATGAGACACTGGAAGAACTCGGAGTGTTGAACAAGACCGTGATTACGGTGTTTAATAAATGTGACAAAGCAGGAGAAGACCTTCTGATCCGGGATTTCAAGTCGGATGCAAGAGTCGTGGTCTCTGCAAAGACAGGGCAGGGACTGGATACGCTGAAAGAGATTCTGGAAGACTGGATCAGAGAACAGAGAATGGAGATTAAGCGTCTTTATCCGTATGCGGAGGCAGGAAAGATTCAGATGATCCGCGCCTACGGAGAAGTGACGAAAGAAGAGTATCAGGCGGATGGAATCTATATTGAAGGATTCGTTCCGAGAGAACTGTACGGAAAAGTGAATTAGGAGAATGTCATGGCATTACAGTTTATTTTTGGGAGTTCCGGTTCAGGGAAGTCCCATTCTCTATATCAGAAGACAGTAGAAGAAGCGGCAGCAAATCCGGAGAAGACTTATATTGTTCTCGTGCCGGAGCAGTTTTCCATGCAGACTCAGAAAGATCTTGTGGAGGCAAGCCCGAATCATGCGATCATGAATATTGATGTGTTAAGTTTTGGAAGGCTTGCTTATCGTGTCATGGAAGAGACCGGGGGAAACGACCGGATTGTTCTGGATGACGAGGGGAAAAATCTGATTCTCCGGAAGATTGCCGGGGATTATGAGGACGATTTGACTGTCCTTCGTGGAAATCTGAAGCGGCAGGGATATATCAGCGAAGTGAAATCGGTCATTTCCGAGTTTACCCAGTACGATATTGGAGAAGAAGAGCTTGACCGGATGATGGAGCAGGCGGGGGAAGGAACCTCGCTTTATTATAAGCTTTCTGATTTGAAGAAGGTGTACGAAGGCTTCTATGCCTATCTGGAGGAAAAATATATCACAAGAGAGGAGATTCTGGATCTGCTCTGCGAGAGGGTGCCGCAGTCTGCCATTCTGCGGGACAGCATCATTGCGCTGGACGGCTTTACCGGATTTACCCCGGTTCAGAACCGGCTGCTGGAGCAGCTTCTCAAGGTGTGTCAGGAGGTCCGGGTGACAGTGACGATTCCGAAGAATGAGAATCCTTATCTTTATCAGGGACCGTACCAGCTGTTTTCTCTCAGTAAAGAGATGACGACAAAGCTCCTTGCCATCTGCCGGGAGAAGAAGATTACGGTGAACGATCCCGTATGGATGGAGGGAGAGATTCCGTACCGGTTCCGCGAAAATACTCCGATGGCCTTTCTGGAACGTCATCTTTTCCGCTACGGCAAGGCCCGTTACGAAGAAGAACAGGACCGGATCCGGATCTGCCATGCGGCAACGCCGGGGCAGGAAGTGGAAGCGGCAGCAAGAAAGATCCGTTCCCTTGTCCGGACAAAGGGATGGAGATACCGGGATTTTGCGGTGATCGTGCCGGATCTGTCCGCTTATTCGGATGATATCCGGACAATTTTTTCCGAATACGGGATTCCGGTATTTGCAGACCAGAAACGAAGTGTGCTGTTAAATCCATTTGTAGAATACGTCCGCAGTGTGACGGCCATGATCCAGAAGGGATTTACCTACGAAAGCGTATTCCGGTTTCTGAGGACGGGCCTTAGCGGATTTACGATGGAGGAAGTTGACACACTGGAAAACTATGTGCTTGCCCTTGGAATCCGGGGATACAAAAAGTGGCAGGGCGCCTGGATCCGGAAAAGCAAAGGGATGAGCGAAGAAGAGCTTGCAAAAGTCAATCATCTTCGTGTCCGGTTTATCGAAAAGGTGGACAGCCTTGTCTTCGTGTTGCGGCAACAGAAAAAGACGGTAAGGGACATTACGGAAGCGCTTTATGATTTTCTCGTGCAGGAAGGCATGTACGGGAAGGTCCGGGAACAGGAACGGTTTTTTGAGAAGAGCGGCGAGGCCGCCCTTGCAAAGGAATACTCTCAGGTTTACCGGATTGTCATCGATCTGTTTGATAAATTTGTAGCGCTTCTCGGGGAGGAGACGGTTTCTCTGGAGGAATACGGGGAGCTTCTGGACGCCGGACTCGAGGAAGCGAAAGTCGGTGTCATTCCGCCGGGAATTGATGAAGTCATGGCCGGAGACATGGAGCGGACGAGGCTTACTGATATCAAAGCCCTGTTTTTCCTTGGCGCAAACGACAGCTTCCTTCCAGGGCAGCTTGGCTCGGGCGGGCTGCTCTCCGAGTATGACCGGGAGAAAATCCGGTCCGGAGGGACGGAACTTTCCGCCGGAGGGAAAGAACAGGCCTATATTCAGAAATTTTATCTGTACACGATGCTGACTAAACCACAGGAACTGCTGTACCTGTCTTATGCTTCGGTGGCGGCGGACGGGACTTCTCTCAGACCGTCTTATCTGATCCGGGATATTCAGAAGCTGTTTCCGCGTCTGACTGTGACGCGGGAGGAGGAACGGCCCCTGAAAGAGACGGAACTGACCGGGAAAAACGGTCTGGAACTTCTGATCCAGGGACTTCAGAATGAGGAGACGGAAGATCCGCAGTGGCAGGAGCTTTATGCCTGGTATAAAAAGGATTCGAAACGCAGTCAAAGTCTGGAACAGGTGATGCAGGCACATTTTTACCGGATGCCGGATGACCGTCTCTCAAAGAAGGCGGCAGAGATTCTTTACCGGGAAGGAATCGACAAAGGTGTGACCCGGCTGGAGAAGTATGCATCCTGTGCTTTTGCGCATTTTATGGCCTATGGACTGCGGTTAAGTGAGCGGCAGGAGTATGAATTCAAACCTCTGGACTGGGGAAATCTTTTCCACAAGGCAATGGAACATTTTGCGGGAAAGGCGGAAAGGCTGGATATCCCGGTTACGGATATCACCGACGAGATGCGCCGGGAAATGGTGGACGCCTGTGTGGAGGAAAGTATTATTGATTATGAAAACACCGTGCTTTACAGTACGAAGCGCCGGGAATATCTGATTACGAGGATGAAGCGGCTTGTGGACCGGACGGTATGGGCGCTGCTTCGTCAGCAGAAAATGGGGGATTTCCGGCAGACCGGGACAGAAGTCCGGTTTGCGGGAGGCGTCATCGACCGGGTCGATACGTGTGAAGATGAAAATCAGGTCTATGTCAAGGTGACGGATTATAAGACCGAATCCAAGTCCTTTGACATCACGTCCTTTTATTACGGACTTCAGCTTCAGCTTGCGGTCTACATGAATGCGGCCCTGGAGCTGGAGCGGAAAAAGCATCCGAATAAGGAAGTAATTCCGGCGGGAATCTTTTATTATCAGATGAAGGATCCGATGGTTCCGAAATCCGACGAAGAGCAGGCCGAGGAGGAGCTGTTAAAAGAGCTCCGTCCCGATGGTCTTGTGAATTCCGATCCGGATGTTCTCGGACATCTGGATCATACGGGAGCGAAAAGTTCTCTTGCGGCGCCGTTTGGAAGGAACAAAGACGGAAGCGTATCCAAAACCTCCCGGGCCGCGTCAAAGGCGGAATTCGGACTTCTGTCTTCTTATACAAAGAGGAAGACGAAGCAGCTTAAAGAAGAGATCCTGAAAGGGAATGTCAAAAAGGAGCCTTATGAACTGGGGATGAACACCGGGTGCGATTACTGCCCGTACCACAGTATCTGCGGTTTTGACGAAAGAATCGAGGGGTGCGGTTACCGAAGCCTTGTATCGAAAAAACGGGAGGAGATTTTCCGGCTGATTGCGCGAGAACTCTCGGAACAGGAAGGGAAGTGAGAATCATGGGATGGACAAAAGAACAGGAGCAGGTCATAGCGGCCAGAGGATGTAATCTTCTCGTTTCGGCGGCGGCAGGCTCCGGAAAGACGGCCGTCCTTGTGGAGCGGATCATTACCAGGCTGACGGAAGGGGAAAATCCTCTCGATGTGGATCAGCTTCTCGTTGTGACCTTTACAGAGGCAGCGGCAGCCGAGATGAAAGAGAGAATCCGCGGTGCCATTGAAAAGAAGCTGGAGACAGATCCGGACAATGCGCATCTGCAGCGGCAGGCAACGCTCATCCACCATGCAAAGATCACGACGATTCACAGCTTCTGCCTGTCCGTGATCCGGGATTATTTCCACACGATTGATCTGGAGCCGGGGTTTCGGACGCTGGAAGAAGGAGAACGAAAACTGCTGATGCAGGAAGTGATGGAAAACCTTCTGGAAGAGGAGTATGCAAAAGGGGAAAGCTCATTTACTGACTTTGTGGAGATGGCATCAACGGGAAGAGACGACAAAAAAGTCGAGGAGTTGATTCTGGAGCTCTACGAGTTTTCACGAAGCAATCCGGATCCGGAAGAATGGCTTCTGGACAGCATCGAAGGATATGAATCCGTCAAAAGCGAACCGTGGGATACGATTCCGTTTGTCCAGGCGGCTATGGAGCATACAAAGGAAACACTGGAGGATATGGAAAGTGAACTGCGTTACGCGGCAGAGCTGTGTGAGGAGCCGGACGGACCGGCCGCATATGCCGATACGATTTCCTCGGATATCGGACTGATCCGCTCTCTGCGGTCAGAGGAGACTTTTGGGGAGCTTCAGGAGCAGATTGCGGGGGCGTCGTTCGCAAGGCTTGCTGTGAACAGAGACAAATCCGTTTCTGAGGAGAAGACAGCATTTGTCAAGTCCTTACGAGAGCAGGTTAAAAAGGAGCTGTCCGCCCTGAAAGAACAGTTCTTCTATGAGACAGAGGCGGACTTAAAAGAGGATATGAGACAGGCAGCCCCGTTTGCCGGAGAACTAGTGCGGCTGACTATTGCGTTTGGCCGGGCTTTTGAAGAAAAGAAGAGAAATGCCGGTGTGATTGACTTTGGGGATATGGAGCAGTATGCGCTCCGGATCCTGAAAAAAGAAGAAATCGCCGAGGAATACCGGAAGAAATACGAAGAGATCATGATCGATGAGTATCAGGACAGCAACCTGATTCAGGAGACGCTTCTGATGCAGATTTCACGGATCAGCCACGGGCAGTATAATGTCTTTATGGTAGGGGATGTAAAGCAGAGTATCTACAGGTTCCGGCTTTCCAGACCGGAGCTTTTCATGGCAAAGTACGCATCCTACGAGACGGACGGAGAGGGGAACCAACGCAGAATTGACCTGCACAAAAATTTCCGCAGCCGGGGGGAAGTGCTGGATGCGGTCAATTTCCTGTTTTATCAGATCATGACAGTATCTCTTGGAAGAGTGGAGTACGACGAGCAGGCGGCCCTGTACGTGGGGGCACAGTTCGAGGAAAAGGAAGGATTTGATACGGAGATCCTGCTGATCGAAGAGGGAGAGTCGCTGGAGGCAAAAGAGCTGGAAGCGCGGGCTGTGGCGGCCCGGATCAAGGAGCTTCTGAAAAATACGGAGGTGTTGGACAAGGAGACCGGTGTCTATCGAAAGGCATCCTACAGAGATATCGTGATTCTTCTCCGAAGCCTCAAAGGGTGGACGGATGTCTTTTCGAAGGTGCTGAATGAGGAAGGAATTCCGACATTCTGCGGGACAAAGGAAGGATACTTCCAGACAAGGGAGATCAGTCTTCTTTTGGACTATCTGAAAATTCTGGATAATGAAAAGCAGGATCTTCCGCTTGCGGCAGTGCTTTCCTCCTGTTTTGGCGGACTGACAAATGAGGAGCTTGCAAGGATCCGGTGCGCGTATCCGGAAGAGCCGTTTTACCAGGCGGCGGCAGATTTTGCGAGGGACACGAAAGATGAGAAACTTGGCGTATTTTACGAACAGGTACACAGGTTTCGGGAACAGGTGCCGTACACAGCGATTCATGAACTGCTGGAGCAGATTGTATCCAAAACTGGGTACCGGGACTATGTCCTTGCCATGCCGGGCGGCATACAAAGAAGAGCGAATCTGGATATGCTGATCGAGAAGGCAAAAGCGTATGAAAGCACGAGTTACAAAGGACTATTTCATTTCCTGCGGTACGTGGAGCAGCTGCAGAAATATCAGGTCGATTACGGGGAAGCCAATACAAGCGATGAGATGGCTGACACGGTGCGCCTCATGAGTATTCATAAAAGTAAAGGTCTGGAGTTCCCGATCGTGATTGTCTCCGGAATGGGAAAGAAGTTTAATACCCAGGATATTCAGAGAAAGGTGGTTATCCATCAGGATCTGGGGATCGGTGTGGATGCAGTCTATTTAAAAGAGCGGATGCAGGCACCGTCCTTTTTGAAAAAGATGATCCAGAATGAAACGCGTTTGGAAAATCTGGGGGAGGAGCTCCGTGTCTTATACGTGGCACTTACAAGAGCAAAGGAAAAGCTCATCATTACCGGAACCATGAAACATGCAGAGGAAAAGCAAAAGCAGTATGAGCGGGTGAAAAGCCAGAAAGAGCGGCAGCTTTCCTTCGGGCTTTTGCAAAAGGCAGGAAGCTATCTGGACTTCCTGATTCCGGCGCTGGTCCGGCTGGATGATCCAGAATGGTCAGAGAAGGTGCCGATTCGTGTAGAAATTCTGACGGAAGAAGACGTGCTGATGGAATCCGTGATGGAGGAAGAAAGAAAACAGATCCGCAGGGAGGATATCGAAGCCATTGATCCGGAGCAGCTCTATGATGAGGAAATCCGGAATCATCTGATGGAAAGCTATCTCTTTCGGTATCCGTATGAAGAGGAAAGCCGGTGGAAGAGAAAGTTTTCTGTATCGGAACTGAAACGGGCGGCGCATGAGCCGCAGCCGGAAGAAGAGGATGGTGTCCGCCTGTTTGAGAAACCGGAGGAAGAGATCATTCCCAAATTTAGGAAAGGGGAAACGAAGATCCGGGGAGCGGCAAGAGGAACAGCCTACCACCGGATTCTGGAACTTCTGGATTTTGGAAAATCCTATACCATGGAAACACTGGAAGAGGAAATCCGGCAGTTCGTGGAAGCGGAAAAAATCGATGAGGCATCCGCCGGGGCTGTGGAAAGAGAAGACATTCTGAAGTTCTTACAGTCGGACTGTGCGGCCCGGATGCAGAAAGCGGCACAGAACGGAAAGCTGAAAAAAGAGCAGCCGTTTGTGCTTGGCGTGGAAGCAGACCGGATTTATCCGGAAAACGGCGGAGAAAAAAGTGGAGAACTTCTGATTGTGCAGGGGATTATTGACCTGTTTTTCGAGGAAGACGGGGAAATCGTCCTGCTCGATTATAAGACTGACCGTGTCAGAATGGAAGAAGAACTGACAGAGCGTTACCGTATTCAGCTGGAATACTATCAGGAAGCTCTGGAAAAGAGTCTTGGAAAACATGTAAAAGAAAAACTGATCTATTCCTTTGCACTTGGAAAGGAGATCAGAGTATAGGAGGAAGCGATGATCTGGCAGTACCTGCTTTTGGTGATGGCGGCCTGGAACGTAATCGTACTGATATTGTACGGAATTGATAAATGGAAAGCAAAGCATGACAGATGGCGGATTTCCGAGGCAGCGCTCCTTGGAAGTGCCTTCTGCCTTGGAGGGGCGGGAGCTCTTTTTGGCATGACCGTTTTTCACCATAAGACAAAAAAATGGAAATTCCGGATTCTGGTACCGCTCTCTGTTGTTTTACAGGCGGCAGTTGTGTACGGAATCCTTCCGCGATAAAGGAGAGCAAAAGAAATGAAAATTGCACTGGTACAAAAAAAGGCAGTGCCGAATGATGTGAAAGCAAATCTGGATCTGGCTGTCCGTTATATGGAGGAAGCCGGGCGGGCAGGCGCGGATCTGGTGCTTTTCCCGGAAATGTGGTCGATTGGATATGCGCCGCCTTTTCCGGAGGCATTTGATGATCCCTTTCAGAAAGAAAGAGAAAAAGAGCGAAAGGCATGGATTTCTCAGGCGGTTGGAGAGGACAGTGCCTATATCCGGACACTCAGGGAGACGGCAAAGCGGCTCTCCGTCGGCGCAGTGATCACCGGTATGTATGAAGGGGAAAAAGGACCGCAGAATGAAGCATTTCTGATAGGAAGAGAAGGAGAAATCCTTCTTCGATATGCCAAGGTACATACGTGTGACTTTTCCCTGGAGGCGCTGTTACAGAGCGGAACGTCCTTTGAAACCGCAGAATTTGACGGTGTCCGGATCGGAATCATGATCTGCTATGACAGAGAATTTCCGGAAAGTGCAAGGGTTCTCATGCTGAAAGGAGCAGAACTGATTCTTGTGCCGAATGCCTGCGACATGAATCCCGCCCGCCTGCACCAGCTGGAGGCACGTGCCTTTGAAAATATGACCGGAATTGCCATGGCCAATTATCCGGGCAGGGGATGGGGACAGTCCTGTGCGTTTTCTCCGGTTGTGTTCGGTGAAGATGGATATCAGGATCCGACAATTCTGATGGCATCGGAGGAGGAGGGGATTCTGATGGCGGAGTTTCCTATAGAAGAGATCCGGGAGTACCGGAAAAACGAAACGTGGGGGAATGCCTACCGGAAAACCGGAGCCTATGAAAAGCTTCTGGATCCGGCTGTAGAAGAGCCGTTTATACGAACCCCACTGACAAAGGAAAAGGAGGAAGGTTAAGATGCCGGGAGTTTGTTATGTGGCGCTGGGAGGAGCACTTGGCGCATCGGCAAGGTACGCACTGAGTCTTCTGCCGGTCAGGGGAGATTTTCCGGTCTGGACCTTCCTGGCCAATCTGCTGGGCGCGGTGGTAATCGGTTTTCTGGCAGGAATACTGGCGGGGGAGGATCCTGATGTGTCAAAAAGACACGCATGGTTCTGGAAGACCGGATTCTGCGGAGGCTTTACCACATTTTCCACATTTTCGCTGGAAGCCTGGACGCTTCTGGAACAGGGAAAAATGCTGAGCGGAGGACTTTATATTGCCCTGAGTGTAATCTGCTGTCTGGCAGGTGTATGTCTTGGAAGAATGATTGCAGTTCAGGTGCGGGGATAGAAGACAGGAGAATCCTGGAAACGGGGTTCTCTTTTATTTTGCAGAAAAGTCCTTTGTGGCAGTCTTCAGAAAATCTTTCGCATTTCTTTTATATAAATTCATTGACGTACAATATTATACGACGTATAATATAGAAAACGATATGATATAGGAGTCAATAAGTTTCGGGGAGGATACCCCGGCATATAAAAGGAAGTGAGGCTATGGTTTTTAATACCGGAGCAGCCCTTTTGGATGCAATTGTGCTGGCGGTTGTATCGCGGGAAGAAGAGGGGACATACGGTTATAAGATTACGCAGGATGTCAGAAAGGCGATTGACATTTCCGAATCCACACTCTACCCGGTGCTTCGCAGACTGCAGAAAGATGAGTGCCTGGAGGTCTACGACAGACAGTATGACGGAAGGAACAGACGGTATTATAAAGTAACTGACAAGGGAGCGGTCATGCTGGAGCTGTACAGGTCCGAGTGGCTGAAATATTCAAAAAAGATTACTGATATTTTTGAGGGAGGAATGATTTGATGAATCGTCAGGAGTTTTTGGAAAGATTGAGAATACTTCTCGGCGATCTTTCAGAAGAAGAGCGGGAAGAGGCCGTCCAGTATTATGAAGACTATTTTGCGGATGCAGGACCGGAGATGGAGGAACAGATCATAAAAGAACTGGGAAGTCCGGAGAAAGTTGCCCTGATGATCCGGGAAGGATTAAGAGGGGAAGATGCAGGGGATGCGTACGCTGAGAATGGATTTTTTCAGAGCCGGTACGACGACAGAGAGGTGCCGGCGGACTATACGACAAGCAGCGGTTACACGGGAAAAGAGGAGTCGTACCGCGGATACGGAGACGGGCAGCCGGAGAGGAGGCCCTGGACCAGCAGGACATTAAAAATTATTTTGATCATACTTATTATCTGTGTAGGATTTCCTGTCGTGATTCCAATCGTCGGCGGAGCTGTAGCAGGGCTTTTTGGACTGATTGCAGGAGCCTTCGGAATCTTTTTTGCTTTTGTTATTTTTTCATTCTGCATTGCGGTTTGCGGAGTGGCGATGGCAGTGGCAGGAGTGACAGTAATGTTTTCTTCAATTTCAGCAGGATTCCTCGTCTGCGGAATCGGGCTTCTTCTGCTTTCCGCGGGAATTCTGCTTACCGTGTTCAGCGTCAGACTCTGCTGCGTCATGGTTCCGTTTATTTTCCGGGTGTTGACAGGAGTCACAAGGAGACTGTTTTACAGAGGAAAGGAGCGCGCATAGTATGAGAAAGAGGTGGAAAGGTGTTCTGATTACTTGTGGAATACTGGCTGTTCTGGGAGCGGGGATGTGTGTTTCGGCAGCAGCGATCGGAATAGACCGGTCAGAAATACCATCTGATTTTTTCCCGCATGTCAGATGGCTTCATGAAAATGACACAGAGCATCACGAAAAAACAGGAGATACTGTATATTTCAAGAGTTTTTCGGGAATTCAAAGTCTGGATATCCGGGCAGAAGCAATGAAAGTCGAGGTAAAGACCAGTACGGGCCAGTCCGGTCAGATACGGATTGACACAAGAGATGTGGATACGGAGTCCGATCTGGAAGTGAAAAAAGACGGGACAAAACTTGTGGTTCGCTCAGAAAAGGAAAGAAATAATCATTGGCAGGATGACTCGGATGCTACGGTGATTATTACTGTACCGAAGAAGATTGAATTTGATAAGGTAAAAGGATATGCCGGTGCAGGATCTATATGGTTTGAGGAGATTCGATGCGAGAAGCTGGATCTCGATGTTGACGCTGGAGCTGTAGAGGCAGATACATTTTCGGTAGGGAAGATAGAGATTGAATGTGATGCAGGAAGTGTAGAACTGAGCAGAGGGAACAGCCCGTCCGATACAGACGTTTCCTGTAATGCAGGAGGCATTACACTCGAACTTTCCGGGGACCGGTCTGAATACGATTATAAGATGAAGGCAAGTGCAGGAGATATCAGTATCGACGGTGAATCCGTTGCTTCGGGACTTCAGGAAAACTATGATCAGAACCACGGAACAGGGAAAAAGATCAAAGCTGACTGTATGGCAGGAAGCATCGAAATTGTATTTGAATAATTCGGGAAGAAACGGAGAACTCAGATAAACGGACAGGAGGAATAGAAGATATGGAACCGGAAAAAAGATTATACCGTTCAAATCATGACAGGTTGCTCTGCGGAGTGTGTGCAGGTGTGGCAGAATATTTCCACATTGATCCGACCATCATACGGCTGGGATACGTTTTGTTTACCTGCGCAAGCTTCGGGACAGGAGTCCTGGGATATTTCATCGCGGCCGTTGTGATGCCGGAGCGTCCGGAAGGCGTATAAAGAAGGAAAAGGATGGAAATACTCTCTCCATGAAAGGAGAGGGTATTTTTATGTCTCAGAAAAAAGAAAAGAAAATCAACTTAAGCGAACTGACAGAAGAGGAAAAGTTAAAATACGAGATTGCGGAAGAACTTGGACTTCTGGACCAGGTGATGAATGACGGATGGAAGTCTCTTTCCTCGAAGGAGACAGGGAGAATCGGAGGAATGGTGAACCGAAGGAGGAGGGAAAAGAAAACCGGGGAGTGAATGGAGATACGCCAGGGGCAAGCTCGGAAATCGGAGGAGGGGAAATGGAAGAGGGAAGCGAAATGACCGATTTCCTCGCTTGATGGCTGTCGCCATACGCCCAGAAACATATGTACGCCGTCCAGCAAACGAGTTTGCTTTCCGTCGTCCAATGTTCCTGGCCCCCTGGCTTGTAGCTTTACAAAAGTGTTAATTTGTGTGAAGAGTTTGTGAGAATTGTTGAAATTCGGCTGGGGGTCTGCTATAATTGCCCGGTTAGGAATGATAGGTGATAGTATGTGTGAAAAGTTTGAGGTTTTAGGCGTACAATTAGACGGATATACAGCAAAAGAGGCAATGCAGGAAGCAATCCGCTATATGGAAACGGAACCGATCAGTACTATAGAGATCCTGGCCGGAAGTTCAGTAATCGAACTGACAGAAACAGGTGATCTTCGGGAGAAGATTGCACAGATGGATCTTCTTGTCGTGGGAGACAGGACACTTCTGGAGTTGTCGGGGGTGGAAGACCGGACGCTTCTTCGGGAGGCTGAAACGAATCTGTTTGTCAAGATGTTTCTCAGATATCTGAAAAAGGATCGTCGGAAAGTATTTCTGCTGGCGCCGGGAGACGACAAACAGGAAATTCTGAGGGAGTATCTGGAGCGGTACTATTCCGGAATTGAGATTTCCGGTGCCGAGATCGTTGAGGACAGGCCCGGAGTGAGTGATATGATTGTCAATAAGATCAATGGAGCTGAGATTGACTGTATCATTTCCGTGCTTCCATCTCCGCTTCAGGAAGATTTTATTGGCGAGAACAAGTCTGTGCTGGATGCCAGAATCTGGGTGGGCCTTGGTGAAGTAATTAAGAATATACAACAGAAAAATAATAAAAAAAGCCGACTGCAGGATTTTTTTGTAAAATTCAAACTGAAATCGGAAATAAAAAGGAAAGAAAAGGAACAGCAGGGGCAGTCGGGAAGCAAACAGTAATTTCGTCACAATGCACAGAGTCATGCAGTGGAAAGACCGGATGCGGGGAGAGGAAATGCATAAAAAAATGCTATTTCCTCTTTCTTTTTTTGTGAATTTATATTAGTATATAACATAGGTGAGTTTTAGAAAACGAAAGAAAAGAACAATGCGATTGTGAAAATTGCATACAAAAAATGGAGAAAAGAGGAGTCGGAATGATATCAAACCAGATACTACAGAATACCATTGAAGGATTAAAGGGAATAACGAGAATTGATTTATGTGTCATGGATATCGATGGGAAGGTGCTGGCATCGACATTCCCTGAAAACGGCGATTATGAGAATGCGGTACTTTCTTTTGTAGCATCTCCGGCCGACAGCCAGGTGATCCAGGGATATCAGTTCTTCAAGATTTTTGACGAACATCAGCTGGAGTACATCCTTCTTGCAAACGGAGGAAATGACGACGTATATATGATCGGAAAGATTGCGGCATTCCAGATTCAGAATCTGCTTGTCGCATATAAAGAGCGGTTTGATAAAGATAATTTTATCAAAAATCTTCTGCTGGATAATCTTCTTCTGGTGGATATTTATAACCGTGCCAAAAAATTGCATATTGACACTGACGTCAGACGTGTTATCTTTATTATTGAAACTTCTCACGATAAAGATACGAATGCACTTGACAATGTTCGTACTCTTTTTGGTGGAAAGACAAGAGATTTCATCACGGCCGTAGACGAAAAGAATATTATTGTCGTAAAGGAGCTTTCCGCGGGAGAAGGCTATGCCGAGATGGAAAAGGTTGCCGAAGAGATGCTTTCTATGTTAAAATCAGAAGGCGAAGAGGGGGCTCATATCGCATACGGTACGATCGTAAGTGATATCAAGGAAGTGTCAAAATCATATAAAGAGGCAAAGCTTGCTCTGGATGTCGGGAAGATCTTCTTTGAGGAGAAGGATATCATTGCATACAGCGCGCTTGGCATCGGCCGGCTGATCTACCAGCTTCCGATTCCGCTGTGCAAGATGTTTATCAGGGAGATTTTTGAGGGAAAATCCCCGGATGACTTTGATGAGGAGACGCTGACAACAATCAACAAGTTTTTTGAAAACAGCCTGAATGTATCTGAGACATCGAGACAGCTGTATATCCATAGAAATACACTGGTATACCGTCTTGACAAGCTTCAGAAGAGCACCGGGCTGGATCTTCGTGTGTTCGAGGATGCCATTACTTTCAAGATTGCGCTGATGGTAGTCAAATACATGAAGTATATGGAGACACAGGAATACTAAAAGGCAGCCAGATTACAAGGAGTATCAGTAATTAGCAGGAGGAGACTTATGATTGAATTTAAGGAAGTAACGAAGGAGTATTCCAAAGGGATTGCTGCGCTCAATGGTGTAAACCTGAAGATTGAAAAAGGAGAGTTTGCATTTATTGTCGGTGACAGTGGTTCCGGGAAATCTACACTGATTCGTTTACTGTTAAAGGAACTGGATCCGACCAGCGGCAGTATTATTGTCAACGGCCAGAACCTGAACCGTCTGAAACACAGAAAGATACCTCAGTACCGGAGACATCTGGGGGTTGTATTCCAGGATTTCCGTCTTCTGAAAGACCGGAATATCTATGAGAATATTGCATTTGCTCTCCGCGTGACAGAGACATCACCGCGTATTATCAAGCAGAAAGTGCCGGCAGCATTGTCGCTTGTGGGACTGGCACAGAAATATAAAGCGTTTCCGAAAGAACTCTCCGGAGGGGAACAGCAGAGGGTGGCCATTGCAAGAGCAATTGTTAATGAGCCTGCGATCCTGCTGGCGGATGAGCCTACGGGAAATCTCGACCCGACCAATTCATGGGAGATCATGAAGCTTCTTGAGGAGGCCAATGACCGTGGAACGACGGTCCTTGTCGTGACACATAACCAGGAAATCGTAAACGAGATGAAAAAACGCGTTATCACAATGAAGAAGGGCGTTATTGTAAGCGACGAACAAAAAGGTGGGTATAATAATGAAAATTAGTACAATAGGATATTCGACAAAGCAGGGGGTTAAGAACATTT
Source organism: Sellimonas catena (assembly GCF_027924685.1). Lineage (NCBI taxonomy): Bacteria > Bacillati > Bacillota > Clostridia > Lachnospirales > Lachnospiraceae > Sellimonas > Sellimonas catena. The sequence continues at coordinate 24,769 of NZ_BSBO01000025.1, read as the reverse complement.
TCCGTAACAAGCTGTTCTCACTTGCTTCTGTTGCAACGATGGCAGCATGTATTTTCGTGTTTGGCCTTTTCTTTGCGATCGTCATGAACTTCAATTACATGGTTCAGAAGGCAGAAGAAGGGGTTGCGATTACAGTTTTCTTTAATGAAGGCACCTCCGAAGAGCAGATTCAGGCCATCGGAGATGACCTGAAACAGCAGGACGGTGTCCTGAGAGTAGAGTACGTCTCAGGAGAAAAGGCATGGGAAGAGTTCCAGGAAGATTATTTTGCAGGCAATGAAGATGCGGCAGAGGGATTTGCTGATGACAACCCGCTGATCAATTCCAATCACTATGAGGTGTATATGAGCGATGTCTCAAAACAGCAGGATATCGTAGAGCACGCACAGAGTCTGGAGGGAGTCGGCAATGTCAACAAATCTGACGTTGTTGCCAAGACACTGACAAGACTGAACTCCCTGATCTGGTATGTATCCATTGCGATTATCGCGATCCTGCTTGCTGTATCCGTATTCCTGATCAGCAACACAGTTACAATGGGTGTGACGGTACGGCGTGAAGAGATTGCCATTATGAAATATATCGGTGCGAAGGACGGGTTTGTCCGGGCGCCGTTTGTAATCGAAGGTCTTATCATCGGAATCGTGGGAGCGATTATTCCTCTGATTCTTCTCTACTTCATGTATAATAAGGCAGTAGAGTATATTATGACGAGATTCAGTCTTCTGAACAATATTATTGATTTTATTCCTGTCATGGATGTTTACCGTACGTTGCTTCCGGTAGGGCTTGCTCTGGGTGCCGGTATCGGATTCCTTGGAAGTTTTATCACCATTCGGAAGCACTTGCGCGCGTAGTCATAAGGAGGACAAAAGATCATGTTGAAAAAGAAAGCCAGACATATGGCAGTTGCGTTCATGGCGGGCATCATGATATTTTCACTTACCGCAGTTCCTGTGCAGGCTGATTCTATTTCAGAGGCCGAGCAGAGAGGAAAGGAGCTTCAGCAGCAGAAAGAAGCGGCGGAGAATGAGAAAAATTCACTTGCCGGTCAGCTGAATCAGGTGATCAGCGATATGCAGGAAGCGGAGGAAAAGCTGACAAAGAAGCAGGATGAGATCAAAAAAGCACAGGATGAACTTGTGCAGGCCCAGATTCAGGAAAATGACCAGTATGAAGCGATGAAGCTTCGCATAAAATATATGTATGAGAACGGAAACACCAGCCTGCTTGAGATCCTTTTAAGTGCCAGGAGTATGGGAGACCTGCTGAATAAAGCAGAGTATGTTCAGACAATCTCCGAGTACGACAGAAACATGCTGGAAAAGTATGAACAGCTGACAAAGGAGATTGAAAAGAAAGAACAGGTACTGAAGAAAGAGGAAGAGGAATTAAAGACACTTCAGAATGACCTGATTGCAAAGCGTGACAGTGTCAACCAGCTTCTCGCGGAAAAGGAAGTGCAGATTTCCAGTCTGGAACAGCAGATCGGTGAAAATGCCGCAAAGCTTCAGCAGCTGATTAAGGAGGCCGAAGAGGCCAAGAGACGTCAGGCGGAAGCGGAAGCTGCCAGAAAGGCAGCAGCAGAAGCTGCAAGGAGAGCCGCTCAGGCCGCATCTTCTTCCGGAAGTTCATCAAGTGCGGGAAGTTCCTATGTGTCCGGAAACGGTACACTGGCTTACCCGGTTGCAAGTCCGCGGATCACAAGCGGGTATGGATATCGTACAGCTCCGACGGCAGGTGCGACGAGCAGACATGACGGTATCGATTTTGGCGGAGCGACCGGAACGCCGATCTATGCGTCGGAAGCCGGAACCGTTGTCACGGCATCTTATAACAGCGCACGTGGAAATTATGTAGTAGTCAATCATGGAAATGGAATCCAGACATGGTACCAGCATTGCAGCGCCGTGTATGTCAGTGCAGGACAGAAGGTGTCCAGGGGACAGAATATTGCGGCGATCGGTGCGACGGGAATTGTAACCGGACCGCATCTTCACTATGAAGTACATGTAAACGGAACACCGGTGAATCCATTGAGTTACTTATAATTTCAGACTCAGAAAGGGATCAGATGGAAGATCAAAGGAAAGAAAAACGAATTTTACTTAAGGGGGCGCTTTATGGCGCCCTCACGATGTTTATGGCGGCACTGCTTGTGCTGGCAGGATTAACAGCAACGGGAAGGATCAGTCTTCACACGGATGCAATCAGTGCCGGCACGTCAAGGAAGGCTGCCGAGATACAGAGTATTATCGAAAATCAGTTTCTCTATGAGGATGAGGTAAGAGAGGAAGATCTGCAGGATATGTCACTGAAAGGCTATGTGGCGGGACTTGGAGATCCCTACTCGGTCTATTATGACAAGGAGGAGACAGAAGACCTTCTTGCTTCCACCGAGGGAAAATATGCGGGGATAGGGGCTTTGATGGCACAGGATCAGGAGACACTTGAGATTACCGTGCAGGAAGTCTACGAAGACACCCCGGCTGAGGACGCAGGAATGAAAAACGGAGATGTCCTTCTGTCGGTAGACGGAAAGGACGTGACGGGAATGTCCCTCTCAGATGTTGTAGATCTGGTAAAAGGAGAAGAAAATACGAAGCTCACCGTAACTGTACGCAGAGATGGCAGCAGTATTGATATGGAAATGACAAGAAAGATTGTGGAGAACCGGACTGTAAAGACCGAGATGAAGGAAGGCGGAGTCGGATATCTTAAGATTACCGAGTTTGACAGTGTTACTTATGAACAATTCCAGAACGGACTGGAAACGTTGGAAAAAGAAGGAATGACAGCTCTTGTCGTGGATCTTCGTGACAACCCGGGAGGAAATCTGGATACCGTTTGTCAGATTCTTGATCTGCTTCTCCCTGAGGGGACAATTGTCTATACTGAAGACAAAAACGGGGAGCGTGTGGACACGAAAACATCAGATGATGAGCACCAGTTTACGAAGCCCCTCGCAGTTCTTGTGAACGGCAGAAGTGCAAGTGCCTCTGAAGTTTTTTCCGGCGCGGTTCAGGACTATGGGACAGGAACCATCATCGGGACACAGACTTACGGGAAAGGGATCGTACAGACGCTCTACTCCCTGTCTGACGGCTCCTGCTTAAAACTTACGACGGCACAGTATTTTACGCCGGACGGCCGAAATATCCATGGAGAAGGAATTACCCCGGATATTGTTGTGGAAAAGTCAGCGGATGATCAGACGGACAATCAGCTGGAAAAAGCGGTCGAGACAGTACAAAATGCCGTAGATGGAACAGAAAAGGAATGATATTTTCATTCCTTTTTTTTATGTCCTATGGTAAGATAGATATGATATATACTTGAGCATGAGGAATATGCAAAAGCAGAAAGGAAAGAAAACTGAATGAAAACATGGATTCAGAATGGACATGTGCTGGATCCGCTTACCGGAACAGATCAGGTCTGTGATGTTCTGGTAGACGGAGAAAGAATCAAAAAAGTAGGAACCAGAGAAGAAATACAGAGATGCCTTGAAAGTGAGGATGTGCAGATGCTGGATGCTTCCGGCTGCTACGTGATGCCGGGATTTATCGATCTGCATGTACATTTCCGCGATCCGGGGCTGACGTATAAAGAGACTTTGAAAACAGGAGGCGAAGCGGCTGCCCGGGGCGGGGTAACAACAGTATGCGCCATGCCGAATACAAAACCGGTGATTGATACGAAAGAAAAGGTGGAGGAAGTACACCGCCGGGCAAAGGAAGAGTCGCCGGTGAATATCATCCAGCTTGGAGCAATCACGGTAGGAGAAGAGGGAAAAGAACTTGCCGATATCAAGGGAATGGCAGAAGCAGGGTGCATGGCACTTTCCGAGGACGGAAAGTCAGTCATGAATTCCGCACTGTACCGTAAGGGAATGAAACTTGCGAAAAAGTACGGACTTCTGATTTTTGCGCACTGCGAGGAGATCGATCTGCGCCGGGATCCGGATACCGGAGAGGACGGCGTGATGAACAAATGTCAGAGAAGCGAGGAGCTTTCGCTTCCGGGAATCACCAATTCCGTTGAGGACATTATCACCGCTCGTGATATTTTTCTTGCAAAGGATACCGGAGTACACCTGCATCTGTGCCACTGCTCCACAAATGGCACAGTGGATCTGATGCGGATGGCAAAGGCGGAAGGCATTTCTGTTTCAGCAGAAGTCTGCCCGCACCATTTTACCCTTTCCACCGATGATATTACGGAGGACCATGGACGGTTCAAGATGAATCCTCCTCTTAGGGAGATGGAAGACGTGGAAGCGCTCCGCCAGGGATTGAAGGAAGGAGTCATGGAGGCCATCTCCACGGATCATGCCCCGCATTCCGTTGAGGAGAAAGACGTACCGATGAGAAAGGCGGCGTTTGGAATTGTAGGACTGGAGACCAGCGCGGCGCTGACTTATACAGAGCTTGTCGAGGGAGGCGTGCTTACGCCGATGCAGATGGCAGAGCGGATGAGTTTTGCGCCGGCAAAAATTCTGGGATTGAAGGACAAAGGTTCTGTATCCGAGGGAAAGATCGCGGATCTGGTTGTCTTCGATCCGTCCAGAGAGTATGAGATCGATACGGACACCTTTTTCTCGAAAGGGAAGAATACTCCGTTTGACGGATGGAAGGTCAAAGGAGATGTCAAATACACACTGGTAGACGGAAACGTTGTCTATAAAAATCAAGCATATGAGGAACAGGAGTAGAGAGTATGATTAACAAATTAGTGGAAAACATTAAGAAAACAAATGCACCGATCGTAGTAGGACTGGATCCGATGTTGAATTATATACCGGATCAGGTAAAAGCAAAAGCATTTGCAGAATTCGGAGAGACACTGGAAGGAGCTGCGGAAGCAATCTGGCAGTTCAATAAAGAGATCGTGGACAAGACTTACGATCTGATTCCGGCAGTGAAACCGCAGATCGCCATGTATGAGCAGTTCGGTATTCCGGGACTTGCGGCATTTAAAAAGACAGTAGATTACTGCAAGGAGAAAGGGCTTGTTGTTATCGGAGATATCAAGAGAGGGGATATCGGATCTACATCCGCAGCCTATGCGGTAGGACATATCGGAAAGGTACAGGTGGGAAGCAGATCCTACGCCCCGTTTGACGAGGATTTTGTGACAGTCAATCCGTATCTTGGTTCCGACGGAGTCAATCCGTTTATCGATGTCTGCAAAGAAGAAAAGAAAGGTCTCTTTATTCTTGTTAAAACATCCAACCCGTCAAGCGGTGAATTCCAGGATCAGCTGATCGACGGACGTCCGCTCTACGAACTGGTTGGAGAAAAAGTTGCCCAGTGGGGAGAAGGATGCATGGGAGATGAGTACAGCTACATCGGCGCGGTTGTAGGAGCAACGTACCCGGAGATGGGAAAAGTGCTCCGCAAGATTATGCCGAAGTCCTATATTCTGGTACCGGGATACGGCGCACAGGGCGGACAGGGCAAGGATCTCGTACACTTCTTTAACGAGGACGGTCTTGGAGCAATTGTCAACTCATCCAGAGGCATTATCGCGGCCTACAAGCAGGAGAAATACGCACGTTTTGGAGCCGAGAATTTTGGAGATGCTTCCAGAGCGGCTGTAGAAGATATGATTGCGGATATCAGTCAGGCACTGAACAACAGATAATACCGGATAAGGGGAAAAGAAGAGATGGCAGAAAGAGAAAAAGAACTGGCAGTGATTCATTCTCAGGAACAGCTGGCAGATGGAATTTTCAGTATGTGGATTAAGACGAAGGCGGCCGAAAGTGCAGTGCCGGGTCAGTTTATTTCCATGTACACAAACGATGGAAGCAAACTGCTTCCGCGCCCGATCAGTATTTGTGAGATCGACCGGGAGCAGGGAATGCTCCGGGTCGTATACAGGGTAACAGGAGAGAATACCGGAACAGAAGAGTTTTCCAAAATGAAAGCGGGAGATACACTTCCGGTCATCGGACCTCTTGGGAACGGCTTTCCTCTTGAGGCGGCAAAAGGAAAGAAAGCGTTTCTGATGGGAGGCGGAATCGGGGTACCTCCGATTCTCGAACTTGCCCGTCAGATTGACTGCGAAAAGCAGATTATTGTGGGATACCGGGATGCGCAGACATTCCTGAAAAAAGAGTTTGAGCAAAATGGAACGGTATATATTTCCACAGAGGACGGAAGTGTAGGAACAAAAGGAAACGTGATGGATGCGATCCGTGAAAATCAGCTGGATGCGGACATTATCTATGCATGCGGACCGACACCGATGCTCCGTGCAATCAAAGACTATGCGGAGGGAAAAGGCATTCCGTGCTACATTTCTCTGGAAGAGAGAATGGCATGCGGAATCGGCGCCTGCCTTGCCTGCGTGTGCAAATCAAAGGAAGTCGATCATCACAGCCATGTGCACAACAAGCGCATCTGTAAAGACGGTCCGGTATTTCTTTCGACGGAGGTGGAATTATAATGGCAGATACAAGAGTAACGATTGCGGGAGTAGAGTGGAAAAACCCGGTTACAACAGCCTCCGGAACCTTCGGATCCGGTGCGGAATTCTGTGAATTCGTAGATCTGAACAAACTTGGTGCTGTGACGACAAAAGGTGTTGCCAATGTTCCATGGGAAGGCAATCCGACCCCAAGAGTGGCGGAAGTCTACGGCGGTATGATGAATGCGGTAGGACTTCAGAATCCGGGGATTGATGTCTTCTGTGAGAGGGATATTCCGTTCCTCCGTCAGTATGACACCAATATCATTGTGAATGTCTGCGGACGTTCCGAGGAAGATTACTGTGAAGTCGTGGAACGGCTTGCGTCCGAAGATGTGGATATGCTGGAGATCAACATTTCCTGTCCGAACGTCAAAGAGGGCGGAATCGCTTTCGGACAGAATCCAAAGGCGGCAGAAGCAATTACAAAGGCGGTAAAGAAATATGCAAAACAGCCGGTCATCATGAAGTTAAGCCCGAACGTGACGGACATCACGGAGATGGCAAAAGCGGTAGAGGCGGGTGGAGCCGATGCGGTTTCCCTGATCAATACGCTGACCGGCATGAAGATCGATATTAACCGGAAACAGTTCGTACTGGCAAATAAAACCGGAGGAGTATCCGGACCGATTGTAAAACCGGTGGCAGTGCGGATGGTATATCAGGTGGCAAACGCCGTGAAGATTCCTGTGATCGGTATGGGAGGAATCAGTACCTGGGAAGATGCTGTGGAATTTATTCTTGCGGGAGCAAGTGCCGTATCAGTCGGAACAGCGAATTTCTTCAATCCAAAGGCGACAGAAGAAATCGCAGAAGGCATTGCGGCGTACATGGACAAGAACGGATTCCAGACCGTGGCCGACATGACAGGCATTGTCAAATAACATTTGATTTTGGAAAAACGAAAGAAGATCGAAATACCAAAAAGAAAGAGTCTGGCGTATCGTAAAGGTACGCCTTTTCTTTTTCAACTTCTCTGTAAAAAGAAAGGAAGAAGGAGGAAAGCGGTATGATTCGCATGATGGAAGAAAAGGATCTTGACCAGGTGGCAGCAGTCTGGTTAAGTGGAAATAAAGAGGCACACCCGTTTGTGCCGAAGCAATACTGGGAGGAAAACCTTCCGGAGGTCAAAAAGCAGTTTTTGCAGGCGGAGATCTTCGTGTATGAGGAAGAGCAGGCTGTAAGAGGATTTGCCGGACTTCAGGGAGACTACCTTGCAGGAATCTTTGTGGAACAGAAATTCCGTTCCCGCGGGATCGGAAAGAGGCTTCTCGATGAGGTCAAAAAAACGCATCCGAAACTGACGCTGCATGTCTATCGGAAAAACAAGGGTGCAGCAGCGTTTTATGAAAGAGAAGGATTCCGGATTGCCGGAGAAGGTGTGGATGAAGCAACCGGGGAAGTAGAATACACGATGAGTTATACGAGAAAATAACCGGATATCAAATCTGATATGGAGGCCCCTGGGAATTGAAAAACTTCAGGGAGTATGTTAGAATTGAAAAGAATTTAACCGTTGCTGCCTGATGATGACGGGCAGAAGGATAAAAATAAAGAGTCTGGATGAAAAGTCCACAAACACGGAGGTTTGAAAAGAGATGGAAGCATACAAGAAAGAGTTTATCGAATTTATGGTGGAGAGCGATGTGCTCAAATTTGGAGAATTTACATTAAAGAGCGGACGGAAATCTCCGTTCTTCATGAACGCAGGAGCTTATGTGACAGGATCTCAGTTAAAGAAGCTTGGAGAATACTACGCAAAAGCCATCCACGACACATACGGTGATGATTTTGACGTGCTGTTCGGACCGGCTTACAAGGGGATTCCGCTCAGCGTTGTAACAGCGATTGCATACAGTGAGCTTTACGGAAAAGAAGTACGTTACTGCTCTGACAGAAAAGAGGAAAAAGACCACGGCGCAGACAAGGGAAGCTTCCTTGGAAGCCAGTTAAAAGACGGTGACCGTGTGATCATGATCGAAGATGTAACGACATCCGGAAAATCCATGGAAGAGACCGTGCCGAAGGTCAAAGGTGCTGCAGATGTAACAATCAAAGGACTGATGGTATCTCTGAACCGTATGGAAGTAGGGAAAGGCGGCGAGAAATGTGCGCTGGACGAAGTAAAAGACCTGTATGGATTTGATACGGCGGCGATTGTTACAATGGAGGAAGTTGTAGAGCATCTTTATAATCAGCCTTGCCAGGGAAAGATTGTGATAGATGATGCATTAAAAGCAGCAATTGACGCATATTATGAACAGTACGGAGTAAAATAAGGAGGCCTGTAAGATGGAAGAAAAAGTATACCGCAGCATGGGAGTCATCGGTGCATGCAATCTTGCAGTCGGAATCATTCTGATGGTTGTCGGAGTGACCTGCGGGATTTTGTCAATCATCGGAGGAGCGCACTTATTTAAAAATCAGAAAAAGCTTACATTTTAAGGCGGTGCCGATTTGAGAACACAGGAAAGAAACTGGCTGAGGAGACTTGGCAAATTGTTGTTTGTTCTTTACATTGTGTTTCTGTTCTGGTTTTTGTTATTTTCAGACTGGTATGGCCGAAGCGGTGAGATGAGGGAGTATCATTACAATCTGGAACTGTTCAGAGAAATCCGGAGATTCTGGACGTACCGGGAACAGCTCGGCCTGCTGACATTTACCAATCTGATTGGAAATGTACTGATTTTTGTGCCGTTTGGTTTCTTTATGCCGATGGCAAGCAGATACTGGAACCGGAGCTTTTTCCTTACCGTGTTTTATAGTTTTGGAATCAGCTTTTTTGTGGAAGTATTTCAGCTCCTTACGAAAGTAGGGAGCTTTGATGTAGATGATCTGCTTTTGAATACAGCCGGGGGACTGTGCGGATATATACTGTTTGCGCTATGTAATGTAATAAGGAGAAACTATGTGGAAAAACGACAAAGAAAACGACAGAGGCAGAAGAAGAATAAGAGGTAGAAAAAGACGGGAGAGGGAAAGAGAAAGACGAAAAAAAAGGATCCAAAAGAGAGATGAAAATAGAACACCTCATGCATCCAGAGGAATCACATCCTGTATCTATGCGGGAGGTTTTTTTGTGGCGCTGATTGTTATGATTATTATTTCCATTGTCACAGGAGGAAATGCTCCGGCGTTCGTCGGCGGGCTTGCGCTTGTGATCTTTTTTGGCTCATGGATGGGTGTTATCACCGGTTTCCGGGGATTCAAAGAACGAGACAAAAATTATATTACCTGTAAGATCGGAGTTGCATGTAATCTGGCAATTCTGATTGGTTTCGCGGGAATTTTTATCAGGGGGCTTTTGTAAGATGGATGATGTGATGGTAAGAGAACGATATGAGCTTTCCAAAGAGCGTCTCGGCGTTATCATGTTAGAGGAGACGGTCAAAGAGCCGTACCGGGATTATTTCAGAAAGACAGCAGAATTTCTTCTGATGCTGGACGAGGTACAGGAACTGGTACGAAACAGAGACTGGGAGAGTGCGGATATTTTGATGCTGGCGGAGGAGAACCGGAAGCTTTATGAGGATATTCTCCCGGAACAGTATGAGACAAGCTATGGAAATCCGGCTTATGCACAGAAAATGCTGGGAGAGACGTTTGGCAGTTTTTTAAGTGCGCTTTACAGTGAGATGCGTTCCGGCATTGTGTATGCATATGAAGGACAGATGGAATATCTCTCCATTCTGAACGAATTATTTATTGAGATTTATAACTGCTTTGAAGAGGAACCGGAGTATCAGGCAGTCAGAGATATTTTTTACTGGTACGCGAATGATTACTGTGAAGTATTTGCGGCAGACCGGATTATGGATCAGATCGATCCGGACCGTACCTTTGCGGTGGATATTATCTGCAGGAGTGATTTGAGCGATCTGAAGTATCTGTACCGCTATGGCGAATATATTTCCGACAATGAGATCGAGACGGCAAAATATATTGCCGATCTTCCGGAGGAGACGATTCAGAAGATGGCGGATGTTTATACAGAGGGATTCCGCAAAGGATTTGTTCTTGGAAATAAAGATCTGTCAAAGAAGACAACGGTAAACATCCGGTTTAAGCTTGGATTTGAGCGGGTCGTAAAGCAGGCAGTCGCAAACTTTGAAGCTATGGGGCTGCGCCCGACGATCTACCGTGCAGGGGCAAGTGTGCTGACAAGACGCGGTGTTTCCAGAAACGGGTATTTCGGAAGAATTCCAAATCAGCAGTATGATTACGACCATAAGGACGATCAGGCGCTGTTTATGGACAAGCACTATGTGGAGCGCAGGCTGGAAGTGATGAAGACTGTATACGAGCAGAATAAAGAGCTGGCAGCAGGATTTGCCGGCCCGGCAGTGATGGAAGTCTTCGGTGAGATTCCGTTTGCTCCGCAGAAGAAAGAAGAGGCGCTTACTCTTACGAAAAAGCAGGAAGAAATGCTGCTTTCCTTTGACGGCAAGGCAGGCCAGATCACAAATACCTATATTCCGGGCGATGAGAGAAGCTTTACGATCATCTCATGGCCGGTGCCGGAGATCGGAGAGAAGTTTGAGGAGATCTTTGGAGAAGTGATCCGGATCAATACGCTGGATTCAGACCTGTATTCCAAAGTACAGCAGACCATGATTGATGCTCTGGATGAAGGGGAGTCCGTACACATTCTCGGATCAGGCGAAAACCGTACTGATCTGACGGTACAGCTTTACCGCCTTCAGGATCCGCAGAAAGAAACGATTTTTGAAAACTGCGTTGCGGATGTCAATATTCCGGTGGGAGAAGTATTCACCTCTCCGGTGCTCAGAGGCACGAACGGAGTGCTGCATGTAAGCCGGGTATATTTAAACGGTCTTCAGTACCGGGATCTGGAAATCCGTTTCCAGGACGGCATGATTTCCGGGTATGGATGCGGAAATTTTGAGGATGAAAAAGCGTGCAGGGACTATGTGAAGGAAAACATTCTGTTTAACCATGAGACCCTTCCGCTGGGGGAATTTGCCATCGGAACCAATACGACTGCCTATGTGGCAGGACGCAGATTCGGAATCGAGGACAAGTATCCGATTCTCATTGCGGAAAAGACCGGACCGCATTTTGCGGTAGGCGATACGTGCTACAGCTACAGTGAGGATACGAAGGTCTACAATCCGGACGGAAAAGAGATTGTGGCAAGAGATAACGAAGTCTCCATTCTGCGAAAAGAGAATCCGGAACAGGCCTACATGCACTGCCATACAGATATCACCATCCCGTACGATGAACTGGGAGCGATCACGGTGATCCGGAAAGACGGAAGTGAAATTCCGCTTCTGAAAGACGGACGTTTTGTCCTGCCGGGAACAGAGATTTTGAACGAACCTTTGGACTGCCGCTAAATCATAAGCAGGGCAGGTTCCCAGTTATAAGAAAATATAATCACTACACAGGCGGGCATCGGTTGACAGAGCCCGCCTGTATTAGTAAAATAACTTATAAATAGGAATCTATTTATTTAGAAAACTTATAAATCATAGACCTGAGAAAAGAAAGGAAGGACACTATGCCAAAAGTAGGAATTGTTATGGGCAGCGACTCAGATATGAAAGTAATGAGCCAGGCTGCTGATATGCTGGAAAAATTAGGAGTAGAATACGAGATGACAATCATCTCCGCACACCGTGAGCCGGATGTTTTCTACGAATACGCGAAATCTGCGGAAGAAAAGGATTTCAAAGTAATCATCGCAGGAGCCGGAATGGCTGCGCATCTTCCTGGCATGTGCGCTGCAATCTTCCCGATGCCGGTCATCGGTATTCCAATGACAGGAAAGGTACTGGACGGTCAGGACGCACTTTATTCCATCGTACAGATGCCGCCTGGAATCCCGGTTGCAACAGTAGCAATCGACGGCGGAAAGAATGCCGCAATCCTTGCAGCGAAAATTCTTGCAACCTCTGATCCGGAGCTGCTTCAGAGATTGAAAGACTACTCAAAAGAGATGAAGGAAGAGGTCGAGGCAAAGGCGGAGAAGCTTGCAAAGCTTGGACATAAAGAATACATGGCTCAGAAAGCCGCAAAATAAATTCAGAAAACACGATCTTATGGAGGAACGATCATGGATTATAAGAATGCAGGTGTGGATATCGAAGCAGGTTACAAGTCAGTAGAACTGATGAAAGAGCACATCAAAAAGACGATGCGTCCGGAAGTGATCGGAGGACTGGGAGGATTTTCCGGTGCCTTTTCACTGGAGAAAATCAAAAACATGGAGGAGCCTGTATTGTTATCCGGTACAGATGGATGCGGAACAAAGGTAAAGCTTGCCATGGTACTGGACAAGCATGACACCATCGGAATCGATGCAGTGGCAATGTGTGTCAATGACATTGCCTGTGCAGGCGGTGAACCGCTGTTTTTCCTTGACTATATTGCCTGCGGAAAAAATGAACCGGAAAAGATCGCTACGATCGTAAGCGGAGTTGCAGAAGGATGCGTACAGTCCGGCGCGGCTCTGATCGGCGGTGAGACAGCAGAGCATCCTGGACTGATGGCAGAGGATGAATACGATCTGGCCGGATTTGCCGTAGGTGTCTGCGACAAGAAGGATATGATTACAGGAGAGACATTAAAAGAAGGAGATGTCCTGATCGGCATCGCTTCCTCCGGTGTACACAGCAACGGATTTTCTCTTGTAAGAAAAGTATTTGACATGAGCAGAGAGTCTCTGGAGACGTATCATGAGTGTCTGGGATGTACGCTCGGAGAGGCACTTCTTGCACCGACAAGAATTTATGTAAAGGCTCTCAAGAGTATCCGCGAGGCAGGCGTGACTGTAAAAGCATGCAGCCACATCACAGGAGGCGGATTCTATGAGAATGTACCGCGTATGCTCAAAGACGGCACACATGCAGTAATCAGAAAAGACAGCTATGAAGTTCCGGCGATCTTCCGCATGCTTGCGAAAGAAGGGGATATCGAGGAACATATGATGTACAATACCTTCAACATGGGAATCGGAATGGTGATTGCCGTGGATGAAAGCGATGTGGAAGCAACACTTTCCGCAATCGAAGCAGCAGGAGACAAAGCCTGCGTGATCGGAAACATTGAGGCAGGAGAAAAAGGAGTCACATTATGCTAAGAGTGGTAGTCCTGGTATCCGGCGGCGGTACGAATCTTCAGGCCGTTCTGGATGCGGTGCGGGATGGAAAGATCACAAACACCGAAGTGGCCGGTGTGATCAGCAACAATAAAAAGGCATATGCCCTGACGCGGGCCGAGCAGGCAGGGATTCCGGCAAAATGCGTTTCCCCGAAAGACTTTGAGGACCGTGCCCGGTTTAACCATGCCCTCATGGAGACGGTGGATGCGTTCCAGCCGGATCTGATCGTGCTTGCCGGATTCCTTGTGGTGATCCCGGCGGAGCTGATCCGTAAATATGAAAACCGGATTATCAATATCCACCCGTCTCTGATCCCGTCTTTCTGCGGAACGGGATATTACGGGCTGAAAGTACATGAGGCTGCCCTGGCGCGTGGAGTGAAGATTACAGGAGCGACCGTGCATTTTGTAGATGAAGGGACAGATACCGGACCGATTATTCTTCAGAAAGCAGTGGAAGTGTTCCCGGACGATACGCCGGAAGTGCTTCAGAGACGTGTGATGGAGCAGGCAGAGTGGCAGATCATGCCGGAAGCGGTCAATCTGATCGCCAACGGGAAAGTGTCTGTAAAAGACGGACATGTCGTGATTCAGAAATAGAGACAAAAAGGGGTATTGTAGGAAAGAAAGACAATACCCTTTTTCTGGTTGATACAGTAAGGAGGATGTCAGATGAAAGTAATGATTGTCGGCGGAGGCGGGAGAGAACACGCTATCGCCATGAGTGTCGCAAAGAGCAGCAAGGTGGAGAAGATTTACTGCCTTCCGGGAAATGCAGGGATCGAGGAGGTTGCAGAGTGTGCGCCGATCGGACCGATGGAGTTTGAGAAGATCCGGGACTTTGCAAAGGAAAAGAAGATCGATCTTGCTGTGATCGGAATGGATGATCCGCTGGTAGGAGGACTGACGGATGTCCTGGAGGAAGCCGGAATCCGTACCTTCGGACCACGGAAAAATGCGGCGATCCTCGAGGGAAGCAAAGCGTTTTCCAAAGATCTGATGAAGAAATACAATATTCCGACGGCTGCTTACGAAAATTTCGACAATGCAGAGGAAGCGGTTTCCTATCTGGAGACAGCCAAATATCCGATTGTCTTAAAGGCAGACGGACTTGCGCTTGGAAAGGGCGTTCTGATCTGCAACAGTTTTGAGGAAGCAAAAGAAGGCGTCAAAGAGATCATGCTGGATAAGAAATTCGGAGCATCCGGAAATACAATGGTAGTGGAAGAGTTCATGACAGGAAGAGAAGTATCGGTTCTCTCTTTTGTGGACGGCAAAACCGTAAAAACGATGACTTCCGCACAGGACCACAAGCGTGCCAAAGACGGAGATGAAGGATTAAATACCGGTGGAATGGGTACATTTTCACCGAGCCCGTTCTATACCGAAGAGATTGCGGCATACTGTGAGCAGCACATTTTCCAGCCGACCGTGGACGCTATGCGTGCGGAGGGAAGAGAGTTCAAGGGAATCATCTTCTTTGGCCTGATGCTTACAGAAGACGGACCGAAGGTACTGGAATATAATGCAAGATTTGGAGATCCGGAGGCGCAGGTTGTACTTCCAAGAATGAAGACAGACATTGTAGATGTCATGGAAGCATGCATTGACGGAACGCTGGATCAGGTCAATCTGGAATTCGAAGACAATGCGGCAGTCTGCGTTGTGCTGGCGTCTGACGGCTATCCGGTTTCCTACGAGAAAGGCATCCCGATTACCGGGTTTGAAAACTTCAAAGACAAAGAAGGATATTACTGTTTCCATGCGGGAACGAAGAAAAATGAGAAAGGCGAGATCGTAACAAACGGCGGCCGTGTTCTTGGCATTACCGCAAAGGGAGCAGACTTAAAAGAAGCAAGAAAGAACGCTTACGAGGCAACGGAGTGGATTTCCTTTGCCAACAAATATATGCGCCATGATATCGGAAAGGCCATTGACGAGGCATAAAGGTGCGGGAAAACCGGAAGAACGGGTACAGAAAGAGGCTCTGTATCCGTTTTTTCATTTAACAGGAAACTTCGTTCCCTGTTAAACAAAAACGCTCCGCGGGATGCGCACTCGCGGAACTCTTTGTTCTTTCCAGCCTTGATTGCAAAAGGAGAAAGAAGGGCATATAATAAGAAGAACGAGAAGAAAAGGAGTAAGGTCAGATGATTTATGAAAATATACTTGAGGCGGCAGGGAATACCCCTCTGATCCGTCTGCAGCACATGACAGGGAAGGATGACGCGCAGATTCTTGTGAAATTTGAGGCGGTCAATGTGGGTGCTTCCATCAAGACGCGGACGGCACTTGGAATGATCGAGGCGGCTGAAAAGGAAGGAAAAATTACAAAAGATACCGTGATTGTGGAGCCGACAAGCGGAAACCAGGGAATCGGTCTTGCATTGATCGGTGCAGTAAAAGGATATCGTACAATCATCATCATGCCGGATTCTGTCAGTGAGGAGAGAAGAAAACTGGTCCGTCAGTACGGAGCGGAAGTCCGACTGATCCACGATGCGGGGAATATTGGCGACTGCATTCAGGAATGCCTGAACACTGCCCTTCGGATGGCCGAAGAAAACCCGAATGTTTTCGTGCCGCAACAGTTCGAAAATGAGAATAATGTCCGGGTGCACTATGAATGGACCGGACGGGAGATTCTTTCACAGGCAGACTGCACCATCGACGGATTTTGTTCCGGAATCGGTACCGGGGGTACCATCACGGGAATCGGGAAGGCACTGAAAGAGGCAAATCCGGACACCGTCATCTGGGCAGTCGAACCGGAACATGCGGCGATTCTTTCCGGAAAGGAAGTGGGAACCCACGTGCAGATGGGAATCGGGGACGGGCTGATTCCGGGCATCCTCGATCAGGAGATTTATGATGATATTACAATTGTGACAGACGAGGAAGCCCTTCAGACAGCCAGAGAACTTGCGGCGAAAGAAGGACTGATGTGCGGGATCTCCAGTGGAACGAATGTGGCAGCAGCCCGCAGAATGGCAGCACAGCTTGGAAAAGGAAAAACTGTGGTAACGATCCTCCCTGACACGGCAGAACGGTACTTCTCCACGCCGCTGTTTGAAGCATAGGAAAGCCGGATAAAGTATCTTTTTCTTGCAAAATCATGCCATCTGTTATATGATGTGTGTAACAAACGAAAGAAAAGGGTGGAGCGTTTATGAAAGAAATCATGATAGAGATTGATTTTAACAGTGATGAAGCGATCTACATGCAGCTGCGCAACCAGATCATTATGGGGATCGCACTTTCCGCGATTCAGGATGGAGACACGCTCCCATCGGTGCGAAAACTCTCCGAGCAGATCGGCGTGAACATGCACACGGTCAATAAGGCTTATACCGTACTGAAGCAGGAGGGATTCATACAGCTTGACAGAAGGAGGGGAGCTGTGATTGCGGTCAGTGAGGATAAACTTCACGCGCTGGAAGATATGAAGAGGCAGCTCCGTATGGTCCTTGCAAGAGGATACTGTAAAAATATTACGCGGGAAGAAGTACACGAGCTGGTGGACGAGATTTTCCACGAATACGAGACAGAGTAAATCAGATCAGGAGGATAGGCATGGAGAACAGATATACAAGGCAGGCCCAGGAAGCACTGGATGCGGCCGGAAACTACGCGAAGGATTTCAAGCATCCGTACATCGGGACAGAGCATCTGCTTCTGGGGCTGAAATCTGTCTATTCCGGAGTGGCAGGGCAGGTACTGGATATGAACGGCCTGAAAGAGGATGAAGTGGTGAAAGTCGTGGGAGAACTGGTGTCCACGGTAGGGGAAGAGACCTTTTCGGGGACACCGGAAGAAAGCCCGAGACTGAAATTCATACTGGAAGAAAGCCGGAAGATCGCGGAGCGTTTCCGTATGGAAGAAATTGGAACGGAGCATATGCTTCTGGCAATTATTCAGGATACTGACTGCGTGGCGGCAAGGATTCTCATCACTTTGAATTTAAATCTTCAGAAGGTGATGCAGGACTGCCTCGCTGCTATCGGAGAAAATCCAAAAGCATTTGCCGAAAAAAATGAAGGCGCTGCAAAAGGCGCAGTTCTGGAACAGTACTGCACCGACCTGACAGCCCTTGCGGAAGATGGAAGGCTGGATCCGGTGGTCGGCCGTGAGGAAGAGATGCAGAGACTGATGCAGATCTTAAGCCGCAGAACAAAGAACAATCCGTGCATGGTCGGTGAGCCGGGTGTAGGAAAGACGGCAATTATCGAAGGCATTGCACAGCGGATCGCCAAAGAGGCGGTCCCGGAAAAAATGAGAGAAAAAAGAGTACTGTCACTGGATCTGGCGGCTCTGATTGCCGGCTCCAAATACCGGGGAGAGTTTGAAGAGCGGATGAAACGACTGGTCAATGAAGTGAAGGCGGACGGAAACATTATCCTGTTCCTGGATGAGATTCATACGGTAGTCGGCGCAGGCGGCGCGGAAGGCGCCATGGATGCGTCCAATATTTTAAAACCGTCTCTGGCAAGAGGGGAGATCCAGCTTATCGGGGCAACAACGATCACGGAATACCGGAAATACATTGAAAAAGATGCCGCGCTTGAGAGACGATTCCAGCCGGTCATGGTAGAAGAACCGTCCAAAGAAGAGACTGTTCGGATTCTGGAGGGAATCCGTGAGAAATATGAAGCACATCATAAGATTGCAATCAGCCAGGAGGCGCTTGAGGAGGCAGTGGTACTCTCTGACCGTTATATCAGCGACCGATTCCTGCCGGATAAGGCGATTGACGTTCTGGATGAAGCCTGCTCCAAAGCAGCGCTTCGCGGCTTCAAAGTACCGGAGAACATTGAGCAGATGGAACAGCTGGTAAGGAATCTGGATCAGGATCTGGAAGCATCCATCAAAGAAGGGCGTATGGAAGAGGCATCACTTCTTGTGAAGGAGAAAAAGGCAACCAGTGAGAAACTTCGTCAGGCCAAAGGAAGACTGAACCGGAAACAGAAGAATTCCCGGATTGTCCTGACAGAAGGGGATATCGCGGAAGTTGTGGCAGAATGGACAAAGATTCCGGTGCAGAAGCTTGCCCAGTCAGAGACAGAGCGTCTCAGAAAACTGGAGAAGACATTGCACAAACGAGTGATCGGCCAGGAGGATGCGGTGAGTGCGGTAGCAAGAGCAGTAAAAAGAGGCCGGGTCGGCCTCAAAGATCCGACCAGACCGGTAGGCTCATTCCTCTTCCTTGGACCGACAGGAGTCGGAAAGACCGAGCTTTCCAAGGCACTGGCTGAGGCACTGTTCGGGGACGAAGAGTCCATGATCCGGATCGACATGTCCGAATACATGGAAAAACACAGCGTATCCAAGCTGATCGGCTCCCCTCCGGGATATGTAGGACATGAGGACGGCGGACAGCTCAGCGAAAAAGTCAGACGGCATCCATATTCCGTGGTACTCTTTGATGAGATTGAGAAGGCGCATCCGGATGTATTCAACATCCTGCTTCAGGTACTGGATGACGGACATATTACAGATTCTCAGGGAAGAAAAGTAGACTTCAGAAACACGGTCATCATTATGACATCCAATGCGGGCGCTCAGTCCATCGTGGATGCAAAACGTCTTGGATTCAATGCCGTGCAGGACGAAAAAGAAGATTACAAAAAGATGCAGAGCAATGTAATGGATGAAGTGAAACGGATCTTCCGTCCGGAGTTTTTAAACCGGATCGATGAGATCATTGTGTTCCATGCCCTGACAGAAAAAGAACTGGAAAAGATTGTAGGACTGTTGTGTCAGGATCTGGTCAGAAGGGCAAAGGAGCAGCTGGATATTACACTGAAAATCCGAAGCTCTGTGAAAAAGAAGATTGCCGAATCCGGAAATGACCGGAAATACGGAGCAAGACCGTTGAAACGTGCGCTGCAGACACAGTTGGAAGATCCGCTGACAGAAGCGATACTGAATGGAGAGATCAAGCGGGGCGATCTGGTGGAAGCAGGAGTTTCTAAAAAAGAGATAAAATTTACAGTGAAAGAGACAAAGAACTAGAAAAAAAGAGCCGTTTATTATATAATGAGACTACGGTAAATATAAGATACGACCAGGAGGAAAAAGACATGACAGCAGTCAAAGAGTTACTGAGGGCGAATGAGGATGGAACGATCAGCTTCGGCGATTATACCTTACCTTCCAAGACGAAGAAAGAAGGATTCGAGTTTGAGGGAGATATCTATAAGGTGAAGACCTTTTCAGAGATCACAAAGCTTGAGAAAAATGGCATGTTCGTTTACGAATCGGTCCCAGGAACTGCAGTAGAAGGATTCCGCGCGGAGGAAAGCGGAGTATCTTTTCAGGTGAGCGGTAAAGAGGATGCTCAGTTTACACTGGAACTGGAGGCGGACAGCGAATACACTGTATATCTGGATGATGTGAACGCAGGGAAGATGAAGACAAACCTGAGTGGAAAATTAAGTGTCAGTGCAGAGCTGCAGCCGGATCAGACTGTTTGTGTGAGAATCATAAAAGCATAACTGGACAGGCAAAATGCTGCAAAGACCGGAAGATGGCTTTGCAGCATTTTTTTATTCTATCAGGAAAGTATATTGGACTTACTTCAGGTATTATCAGAGAGAAATTCAGTCAGGAAAGAGGAAAATCAGAATGGCAAAGACAAAAAAGACGGTATTTTTCTGTCAGAATTGCGGGCACGAGGAGGCAAAATGGCTTGGGCAGTGTCCTGCATGCAAGGAATGGAATACATTTGTAGAAGAAAAGAAAATCCCGGAAAAGGGCAGTATGACCAGAGACCGGGAAAAAGCAGAGCCGGTTTCCCTCTCACAGATAGAAACAAAAGGGGAGGACAGAATCCGGACAGAGATGGAAGAACTGGACCGTGTACTTGGTGGAGGGATTGTCAAAGGCTCTCTCGTTTTGGTGGGCGGGGATCCGGGAATCGGAAAGTCCACGCTGCTTTTGCAGATGTGCCGGATTCTGGGAGATAAGAAAGAAGATATCATTTATATTTCCGGAGAAGAATCTGCAAGGCAGATCAAACTTCGGGCAGACCGGATGGGGGACTTTAGTGACCGGATTACCCTTTTGTGTGAAACAAATCTGGAAACAATCGAGGAAGTGATTCAGAGGAAAAAACCGGATGTGGCAGTGATCGATTCTATCCAGACGATGTACAGCGAGGAGATTGGTTCTGCGCCGGGAAGTGTTTCGCAGGTACGGGAGGCAACCAACACATTGATGCATCTGGCAAAAGGTATGGGAATTACGATCTTTATTGTCGGCCATGTGACAAAGGAAGGAACAGTGGCCGGTCCGAGAGTGCTGGAACATATGGTGGATACGGTTCTGTATTTTGAAGGAGACAGACATGCGTCCTACAGGATTCTGCGGGGAGTCAAAAACAGATTTGGTTCCACCAATGAGATCGGCGTCTTTGAAATGAGAGAGGACGGGCTTCACGAAGTCAAAAATCCGTCTGAATTTATGCTGAACGGCAGGCCGGAACAGGCGTCAGGTTCCATTGTAGCATGCTCCATGGAAGGAACAAGGCCGATTCTTCTGGAAATTCAGGCGCTGGTCTGCCGGACAAACTTTGGTATGCCGAGAAGAACGGCAGCGGGCACAGATTATAATCGTGTAAATCTGCTGATGGCAGTACTGGAAAAACGGCTTGGCATGGCTCTGGGAGACTGCGATGCTTATGTGAATATTGCAGGTGGAATCCGGATGAATGAACCTGCCATTGATCTTGGTATTGTTCTGGCGCTTGTATCCAGTTATCAGAATAAAGTCACAGATCCGCATATGATTGTGTTTGGAGAAGTCGGATTAAGCGGGGAAGTCCGTGCGGTCAGCATGCCAAAGCAAAGAGTTCTGGAAGCGAAAAAACTTGGATTTCAGACCTGTATGCTGCCGGCTGTTTCCATGGACAGCGTTGGCAAGGTTGAAGGGATGAGGTTGATCGGGGTAAAAAATGTCGGCGAAGCAATTCAATATCTATAAAAGGGTTGACAAACATACCGACAGTATGATAAATTCTATACATACTAAAAGTATGTATAGAGGAGAGGATTGAAATGGCACGAAACAAGCATCCGGAAGAGACTGTGGAAAAGATCCTGGATGTAGCAAGCCGCCTGTTTCTGGAAAAAGGTTATGAGCATACATCTATCCAGGACATCATCAACAACCTGGGGGGCTTGAGTAAGGGGGCAATTTATCATCATTTCAAATCAAAAGAAGACATCCTGATCGCAGTAACAGACCGTATGACAATGGAATCAAACCAGGGACTTGCAAAGATACGGGATGCATCCGCCATGAACGGGAAGGAGAAGCTGCAGGAGATTTTCAAGGCTTCAATCAACCGTCCGGTACAGAAAGATATTTTTACGGTGGCTCCGGATTTTCAGAATAATCCCCGGCTGCTTGACAGTCTTCTCCGGGAGACGGTCGAAGTAGTGGCACCGTACTATATTCTTCCGATTATCAAAGAGGGAATTGAAAATGGATCGATCCAGACAGAGTTTCCGGAACAGCTTGCTGAGCTGATTATACTGGCGGCTAATATCTGGATGAATCCGATGGTGTTTGACAGTAGTCCGGAAGAGTCCTATGCAAAATTTATGGTATTCAGACAGATGATGCAGGGATTCGGACTGGACATTGTGGATGAAGAAATGGTGCAGAGACTGCAGGAACTGGCAGTGATTTACAACAAAAAGAAATAGTAAAGGGATTCTGCCCTGAAAAACGGGCAGTTCTTTTATAAAATTTTACATACCGACGCCCGGTATTAAAAGGAGGAAAGAATATGGTCATAGCAGAAGCAAAAGGAATCGGGAAATGGTATGAGGACAAGTGTGTACTTTTGCAGTGCAGTATGGAGATCCGGGCAGGGGAAAGTTATGGACTTGTAGGAATCAATGGAGCCGGTAAGACAACATTGATGAAAATTCTGCTGGGACTTCAGAGGGCAGAGGAAGGAAGTGTTCTTCTATGTGGCGAAAAGCCGCAGACAGACAGAAGATATCTGACCCGGATCGGCAGTATGATAGAAAGGCCCGTATTTTATGAACATCTGAATGCGGTGGAAAATTTAAAAATGCATCTTGCGTATATGCAGACATCTGGAAATATTTCAGAGATCCTGCATCAGACCGGATTGTTTTCAGTCAGGAATAAGCCGGTATCTACATATTCGCTTGGTATGAAACAGAGGCTTGGACTGGCGCGTGCTATGATTCATCATCCTGATCTGTTTGTACTGGATGAACCTTTTAACGGGAATGACACTTTTGTTTTTGGCAGTCTCGCAGACGGAAGGAGAGGAAGATACGATTTTTCTTATTTGGGAAGGACAGACGGCACTAGTGAGTGCGCTAAACTTTGCGTGCTGCACTATCTTTGCAACAACGGCAACAGGAAATGTGATCATCAGGGATTATGGAAAAGAGAAAGCTTCCCTTCTTTTTTCTTACCCTGTTCCAAGAAAAAAGATCTATCAGATCAAATGTCTGTTGGTAGGTGCGTTGACTTTGCCAGTCGCAATTACAGGAATTGGAGTACCGCTTGGAGTGTTGTATGCAGTGTCATGGGTAACAGGGATTCAGCTTCAGATGATTTCAGACAGATTCTGGATGGAGGTACCTGTAGCAGGAATGAGCGTAGTATTTGTGGCGGGAGCCATGTTTACCTGCAACAGAACAACAAATAAAATAGAAAAAATGGAGGTATAATCATGATGAAAAAAGCACGATTTTCGAGAGACTTTATCCTTGTTGTAATCGGGCAGATCATTTCCCTGTTTGGAAATGCAGCACTGCGCTTTGCGATCCCGCTTTATCTACTGAACCAGACCGGCTCTTCTGTGCTTTATGGTACGGTGACGGCCTGCGCATTCCTGCCATCAATAGTTATGTCGCCGATTGGAGGAATTGTGGCAGACCGTGTAAACAAAAGGACGATTATGGTTGTTCTTGATTTTTTTACAGCTGCATTAACTATTTTCGTTTCAATTTTTTTGGAGCAGGACGGTCAGATTTTCCTTTTGGCAGGTGCTCTGATGCTGCTGTATGGAATTGCCGGAGCGTATCAGCCATCTGTTCAGTCCGCAATTCCCGTATTGGTAACACAGCAGCATGTCATGAAAGCAAATTCGGTGATTAATACGGTGAATTCATTGTCTTCTCTGACCGGACCTGTACTCGGAGGAGGCCTTTACAGTACTTATGGACTGCGTACTGTTCTGATTGTCTGTTCAGCCTGCTTTTTTGCATCGGCAGTAATGGAAATCTTTATTCATATTCCATATAAGAAGCCGGAGAAAAAAGAGGGAATCTGGAAAATCGTCCGTGCAGATTTTGAGCAAAGTTTTCAATTTATAAGAAGAGAGCGCCCGGAGATCGGAAAAGTTGTGCTGGTAATCTGCGGAATCAACCTGTTTTTGTCAGCAATGATTATAGTAGGAATGCCATACATCATTACAGAAGTATTGGAGATTCAGACCAATCTGGCAAACAGACTTTGTGGATTTGCAGAAGGAGCACTTGGAGCAGGAGGGCTTGCCGGTGGCATATGTGCGAGAATCTTTTCAGAAAAGCTACAGATAGAAGATGCAGGAAAAGCAATACTGATCTGCGCGTTGTGTTTGTTTCCAATGGGGATTTCGATGCTTCTTCCTGTTTCTGCGCTGACAGTTTATGGAGTAATGGCAGTATGTTGTTTTATAGTCATGCTGTTTTCCACGATTTTTACAGTACAGATGATATCGTACATTCAAATTGCGACACCTCGGAATCTGATAGGAAAAGTAATTGCAATGACACTGACGGTGTCGACATGTTCACAGCCTTTAGGTAATGCACTGTATGGAATCTTGTTTGATGCATGTCGGGATAAAGAAGCATTTGTTATATTGTTTGCCGGAATCACGTCTCTTCTTCTGGCAGCAGGAACCGGGAAATATTTTGGAAGCCTGAGATCACAGCCGCGCTGAAAAGCGCGGCGAAACAGGTAAAAAAAGCAAAAAAAACCAAAGTGCGAAAAAAGATAGAAAAAGTCAAAAGTTAGTGTATAATTATTATTGGCAAAAATAGGAATTTTTCCTAAATAAAAAGGGAAGCAGAGAAAATCCCTACTTCCCAATCATACAGTTTTTCTTTATGATGTTAGTTGCAAAATAAAACACGTA
>NZ_BSBO01000024.1:0-67943 GCF_027924685.1 Sellimonas catena | reverse complement strand
TGCGGCTGCGCTTCCATGCAGCAGCTGGGGAGGAGTTATGCTCCTTCCCCATAAACGAACGTTCTTTTCATATCGCTTTTTAGGCCTCCCACTGGAAGGTCTGCGAAACATGCCCGGAAATCCGATTACCGCCAGGAATTCATCGGATTTTCCCGTTTTTCATATGGAATACGAACTTTTTCGGCTCTCCGGAAAGATCCAATCCCCATAAGTGATCTGGCTGACCGTCCGCGAATTGGTACAATTGGAAAGAATCACATTCAGAGCAGTTCCGCTTTACTCAGGACTGCTCTTTTTCCGCTCTGAATCTGATACTTTCCTGATGAATTATACCATAAACTATTGGAACATTCAATCGATTTTCCTTTTCCGGAACAGGATAAAGAGCACTGCGCTCAGTGCCATCAGAACCGGATAGTACAGATACGGCATAATTTCAAACGGAGTCAGCTTCGTAAGACTTGCTGCCGACAGAAGCTGGGCACCGTATGGGATGATCCCCTGTCCAACGGAAGTAAAAATATCAAGAAGTGAGGCGGAACGTCTTGGCTCAATGCCGTACTCATCACTGATATCCTTTGCGATCGGGCCGGTCATGACAATAGCAACCGTATTGTTTGCCGTGCACAGGTCCACCAGAAAGGCAAGACCTGCAATACCAAGCTCTGCGCCGCGTTTTTTCTTGATTCTGCTTTTAATCATCTGCAGCAGAAAGGTAATTCCTCCCATCTCCCGTACAAGGGAAACAATGCAGGCCACGACAATGGAAATCACCGTTATGTCATACATCCCCATGATTCCGCCGCTTCCATCCGGTCCCTGCGCTACAACCTGGAACATCTCGGAGACCGCAATCTCTCCGGATAATACTCCCACAGCAAGAGATAGTACAGTTCCCGTCATCAGCACAAGAAACACATTCACGCCGATCAAGGCGCCTACCAGAACTACCAGATACGGAATAATCTTCCAGATACTGTATATCAGTTCCTCCTCCATCTGAAAATCCTGCCCGGATGTCAAAACGAAGAATATCCCGATCGTGACCACTGCCGCCGGCAGTACAATCAGAAAATTCTCACGGAATTTATCTTTCATCTCACATCCCTGTGTCTTGACAGCCGCGATCGTTGTATCGGAAATCATGGAAAGGTTATCTCCAAACATGGCTCCGCATACGACCGCACCGATACAGATGGCTGCATCATATCCGGTCTTTTCGCTGATACCCGCCGCGATCGGAGCAAGAGCCGCAATCGTTCCCATGGACGTTCCCATGGAAACCGAAATAAAGCATCCGATCACGAACAGTCCTGCAACCGCCACCTGGGACGGCAGGATGGACAGTCCAAAATTTACCGCGCTGTCCGCCCCTCCGGCAGCTGTTACCGCACCGGAAAATCCGCCTGCGCAAAGGAAAATCAGACTCATGGTGATAATGTTGTCCTCCCCCACTCCCTTTGCGATAATATGAATTTTTTCGTTAAAATCATGTTTCCGGTCCTGCACAAAAGCTACAAACAGTGCCATCAAAAATGCCAGCACAGCAGGCATTGCATAAAAGTCGCCGCTTATAAACCCGGATCCAAGAAACAATACCAGAAATACTCCTATTGGAAGAAGTGCCGCCGCACTTCCTTTTTCTTTTCTTTCTGTCATTCGTCCTGCCACTCTCCTTCGGATTTCGTTTTAAAAGTCCGATGGAAAAAGGGCGGCATGCCTTCCAAAAGTGCTGCCGCCCTTTTCACCATCCATTTTCCATATGTTAAACCGGATTTATCCATTCAGCTTCTGATTTGTGTAATTTACAAGGCCTCCGGCTGAAATGATTTTCTGCATGAATTCCGGGAACGGCTGTCCCTGATATTCAGTCCCTTTTGTCCGGTCAAAAATTTTCCCACTGTCAAAGTCGATCTCCACTTCATCCCCCGCTTCAATCTCCTCGGCCGCTTCTTTGCACTCAATAATCGGAAGTCCGATATTAATGGAATTCCGGAAGAAAATCCGTGCGAATGTTTCTGCAATAATGCAGCTGACTCCCGCTGTTTTCAGACAGAGCGGAGCATGTTCTCTTGAAGAACCACATCCGAAATTCTTTCTTGCAACAATGATATCTCCCGGCTGAACCTTGCCTGCAAACTCCGGATCAATATCTACCATCGCGTGGGATGCCAGTTCCTGCGGGTCAAACGAATTCAGATATCTTGCAGGAATGATAACATCCGTATCCACATTGTCTCCGTATTTAAATACATGTCCTTTTGCTTCCATGTTCTATTCACCTGCTTTCTCTGGATTTGCGATATAACCTTTGATGGCACTTGCCGCAGCCGTCTCCGGAGAAGCAAGGTAAATCAAAGAGTCCACATGTCCCATACGTCCCACAAAATTTCTGTTTGTTGTGGAAACACACTTTTCACCTGCTGCCAGAACGCCCATGTGTCCTCCCATGCACGGTCCGCAGCTCGGCGTGGAAAATGCGCATCCTGCATCCACGAAAATCTCCGCTATGCCTTCTTTCAGACATTCCTTATAGATCGCCTGCGTACCCGGAATTACAATCACACGCACATCCGGATGTACTTTATGACCTTTGAGGATCGCCGCCGCTCTTCTCATGTCTTCCATTCTTCCGTTCGTACAGGATCCGATTACAACCTGGTCGATCTTGATCGGCTCCATAGTCTCGATCTCATCAATTGTGTGCGCATTGCCCGGAAGATGCGGAAATGCAACCGTCGGTCTTACTTCGGAAAGATCAATCTCGATCACTTCATCGTACACTGCATCCTCATCCGGAGTGTAGATCTTATATTCTTTGTCCGAATGCTCTTTCATATACGCTTCTGCCTTCTCATCCACAAGGAAGATTCCGTTCTTCGCCCCTGCTTCGATGGCCATATTTGCCATGGTGAAACGGTCATCCATGGAAAGTTCGGAAAGTCCTTCTCCTACGAACTCCATGGATTTATACAATGCTCCATCCACACCGATCTTTCCGATGATATGGAGAATAATGTCTTTTCCGCTAACATATTTTCCAGGTTTTCCCTTCAGTACGAACTGAATTGCGGATGGCACCTTGAACCAGAGCTCTCCGGTCGCCATTCCTGTCGCGATATCCGTTGTTCCAACACCGGTGGAAAATGCTCCCAGCGCGCCGTATGTACAGGTGTGGGAATCCGCTCCGATGATACACTCTCCTGCTACCGTGATTCCTTTTTCCGGAAGGAGCGCGTGCTCAATCCCCATCTGTCCAATCTCATAATAGTGCGTCAGTCCCTGCTCTTTTGCAAATTCCCGGATTGATTTGGAATTTTCCGCTGATTTGATGTCTTTATTTGGAGTAAAATGATCCGGTACCAGTACAACTTTGTCCTTATCAAATACCTTGTCCGCCATCTGCCTGAATACCGGCACAGCCATCGGACCGGTAATATCATTTGCCATTACAACGTCAAGCTTCGCCTCAATCAGCTGTCCTGCCGCCACCCTGTCCAATCCTGCATGCGCTGCAAGGATCTTCTGCGTCATTGTCATTCCCATGTCTTTTGCGCCTCCTCTTTTTCTGGCTTCTGCCTTTCCTCATATTCTATCATAGATATCTACAGATGTGCAAGAAAAAATCAGAGTGCGATCTGTTTTTTGAGTTTTACCTTGCTGATCACCGACAGTTAAATGCAGGAAATTTCCTTTTGAAAGAAACACATCCGGTCTTTTTTATTTACGCCTTGCGAAATTTATTATATAATATAGAATGCGTGTATAATTTGTCGATTAAAGGAGAATGAATATGACATTAAAAATGGGGGAAAACCAGCACACCTATATTGTCAGATCCATTCAGCTGGAGCTTTCGCTGGAACGCAGGCTCGAATCTCTCGGTCTTACCGAGGGGGCTTTGATTACCATTTTGAATAATGATAAAAAGGGAGCTATGACTGTTCGGTTCCGTGGGACAAGATTTGCCCTCGGTAAGCGGATTGCTGACCATATTGAAGTGGAGGAGGCAGAATAATGGGTGATATCATCAATGTGGGATTCATAGGTAATCCAAACTGTGGAAAAACAACTCTGTTTAACGCCTATACAGGGGCTAATCTGAAAGTGGCAAACTGGCCGGGCGTAACAGTCGAAAAAAAAGAGGGAATGACCGAGTACGAAGGGGATCGTTTCAAATTGATCGACCTTCCTGGAATCTACAGTCTGACTTCTTATACAATGGAAGAAACCGTATCAAGAGAATGTATTATGAGTGATGACGTCGATGTCATCGTTGACGTTGTGGACGCCTCGTCTCTGGAGCGCAACCTTTATCTGACTCTCCAGCTGATCGAGCTTGGAAAACCTGTCGTTCTTGCACTGAATATGATGGACATCGTAGAAGAACGGGGCATGGAAATCGACCTTCACCGTCTTCCGGAAATGCTTGGTATCCCTGCGATACCGGTTTCCGCGAGAAAACGGACCGGTCTTTCCATCCTGATGCATGCGGTCAAACACCACGAAGGGCTGACCGGCCAGGATCCACTGATCCACCACCACCAGGAAAAAGAGGCAAGTTCTTCCCACCGCCACAACCATCATGCGGAATATGCCATGGTATACAGCGATGAAATCGAAGATAAAATCGATATACTTATCGAACGGCTCTCCACACAGGATCCTGATCTTTCAAATAAAAGATGGCATGCCATCAAGCTTTTGGAGCATGACCCGGTCGTCATGAAAAATCATCCTGTCATGCTGGATGATGTAGCTTCTGAAAGTCTGGAAAAAGATATCATCAATCAGAAATATGATTTTATAGAAGAAATTATTCAGGAGGTTCTCGTCAACAAAAGCGCAAAAGCAGAAATGACAGAAAAAATTGATCGCTATCTGACAAGCCGCTATCTTGGCCTTCCGATTTTTCTTCTGATTATGGCTTTTGTATTTTTTGTAACGTTTACAGTCGGTGACTGGCTGAAAGGATATTTTGAGCTGGCTCTTGTCTGGTTCTCGGATCTGGTGACCGGCGGACTTTCCGCAGTCCATACGAATCCACTGATTCAGTCTCTTGTCGTGGATGGAATTATCTCCGGTGTAGGCGGCATCCTGACTTTCCTGCCGAATATTTTCATCCTGTTTCTGGCACTTGCCTTTCTGGAAGACAGTGGGTATATGTCACGTGTCGCATACGTCATGGATGATCTGATGAGCCGTCTCGGACTCTCCGGCCGTGCTTTCATCCCGCTCCTTCTTGGATTCGGATGTTCGGTTCCCGCTGTCATGGCATCCCGTGCTCTGGAACACCGGAAAGACCGGCTGAAGACCATTCTTGTTACACCGTTTATGTCCTGCAGTGCAAGGCTTCCAATTTATGTCCTGTTCTCTTCCATGTTTTTTGGAAAATACAGCATGCTCGTATGCTACTCCATGTATCTGCTTGGTATTGTGGTGGCCATCACGGCGACTTTCGTCATTTCAAAATTTGACGGTAGTAAAGCGGAACACGCACTGCTCATTGAGCTTCCGGAATACAAGACTCCAAATGCTCACACGATTGCCATCTATGTATGGGAAAAGGTAAAGGACTATCTCTCCAAAGCAGGTACCGTCATCTTCATCGCCTCCATTATAATGTGGGGTGTCATGAACCTTGGACCGCATGGCTTTGTATCCGATATTTCCGAGAGTTTCGGGGCAATCATCGGAAAGGCCCTTGTTCCTTTACTTGCTCCGGCGGGACTTGGGTACTGGCAGATCGCCGTTGCTCTGATCTCCGGTATTGCTGCAAAAGAAGTCGTTGTTTCCAGCTGCAGCGTTCTTTTTGGCATCGCCAATATTACGACTTCCGCAGGTATGGACAGCATGGTATCTGTCCTTGCTTCCATGGGATTTGGCGCAGCCAACGCCTACGCAATGATGGTTTTCTGTCTTCTCTATGTTCCATGTATGGCAACGATCGGAACGATCCACAGAGAAGTGGGAAAGACAAGTATCACTGTCGCGTTCGCCTGCTTCCAGCTTGTCATTGCATGGATTTTCGCAGTGATTTTCTACCATATCGGACTGCTGTTTTAAATAAAAGAGAAAACAAAGACCCTTTCCGGTCTTCGGCTGATTACAGGCCGCCCGGAAAGGGTCTTTTTACATAAACTTTTTTATCAAATTAAGATGATCCCGAAACGGCGGGTACCGGAAAGGAATGTCTACAAGAACCGATTTTTTGAGGATACTTTTCTCATGCGTAAAGGTATCAAAACTTGCCTTCCCATGATATTTCCCCATTCCGGACTGCCCTACTCCTCCAAACGGCAGATATGGTGTTGCCAGATGGACTACCGTATCATTGATACAACCTCCTCCGTAGGATAGCTTTTCAAGAATGTAGGACTCCCTTTTTTTGTCCCTCGTAAACAGATACAGCGCCAGCGGGCTTGACTGCGCTTCAATGGCAGCTGCCGCTTCCCGCAGATCATAGTAGGACATGATCGGCAGAACCGGCCCGAATATCTCTTCTTTCATCACAGCGTCATCCCAGGTGATGCCATCCATCACTGTCGGCTCAATCCGAAGCGTGGTACTGTCGGTCTTGCCGCCGTAAATGACTTTATTTTCATTGATCAGTCCACTGATACGTTTGAAGTGCCTCTGGTTGATAATCGCCGGATACTCCTCATTTTCCAGCGGTTTCTGGCCGTACATCTTCTGAATCTGTCTGATAATATAATGAATCAGCCTTTTCTTTACACTGTGCTGCACCAGTACATAATCCGGTGCCACACAGGTCTGTCCGGCATTCAAAAACTTCCCCCAGACAATCCGTTTTGCCGCGGTTCTTAAATCCGCTGTCTCATCAACAATGCAAGGGCTCTTTCCCCCAAGCTCCAGGCTGACAGGAGTCAGATGTCTGGCTGCCTTCTCCATCACGGATTTTCCTACTTTCGGACTTCCCGTAAAGAAAATATAGTCAAACTTTTCATTGAGGAGCGCCTCGTTCTCCTCCCGGCCGCCTGTCACAACTGTGACATAGCAGGATGGAAACACTTCCCGAATCATCTCCTGAATCATCGCAGATGTATGCACCGAGTAGGAAGACGGCTTAAGGACTGCACAGTTTCCTGCACTGACCGCGCCAATCAGAGGTGCCACCGTAAGCTGAAAAGGATAATTCCACGGAGCCATAATAAGTACGACACCATAAGGCTCTCTGTAAATAAAAGAGGCAGACGGGAACTGAGATACCGGCGTCCTGACTCTTCTTGGCTTCGCCCAAAGTGTCAGATGTTTCATGGCAAACCTGATTTCCTCTTTTACCATTCCGATCTCAGTCATATATCCTTCCGTGCCGGATTTTCCGAGATCCTTATTGAGGGCATCCAGAATCCGTGACTCATTCTCATCCATCCATTTCAGAAGTCTGCCAAGATAAAATACCCTGAATCCCGTTTTCTTCGTTTTCCCTGTCTTAAAAAACTCTTTCTGCCGTCTTACCAATCCTTTGTACTCCATTCCTTCTCCTTTCCAGCTAGTCTCTTAATTTCTGCATTTTTTCTTTTTTTGCCTCCCGCAGGTAAGGAATCTCGATCGGATCAATCGGATCTACCGGACTTTCTACCTTCATCTTTTTCTGTCTGCTCCTGCGTTTCAAAAGCTCTCCACCTTTGTTGTAGAACCAGAAACTGTATGCGAGAAGCTTATTTGCCTTCCCCATCTTATCTTTCACCGTTTTGTTATAAAATCTTCCGCCGGCTTTTACAATCTGATTCTGACGGATCAAATTGATCAGTTCGGTTTCACATGTGGCTGTTCCCGCAAATTCTGTATACGCGGTACTTACACATTCGATCTTATGGGCATCGCTGCCTCCGGTTCCCGGTTTATTATATTTCTTTGCGAGTCTGGCCGCGCCTTCATTTGACTCCTCAGACTCGCACGCATTAAATACCTCAATAAAATCAAACCGCTTAATCAGCTCCGGGGATTTATAAAACCGCTTTGTATTTGTAAAACTCAGATATTTTTCACCACACGGATGGGCCGGTCCAAGCACACCTCCATTTTTGTGTACCAGATCAATCAACATGGTAAGCGGCAGCCCGCGCATCTCCAGAAGACGCATTTTCCGCCCCTCCGGCATAATGACAAGAAAATGCCCCGCATCTCTCGTGTCGTATTCAATCCCCTTAAATACCATAAAATCCTGGTACTTTTTCCCTTTCAACTCATTTTTCCAGTATCGGTATCCATTATAAGTATCGTGGTCGGTAACAACCATTCCATCATATCCATTATCGATCAGCTTTTCGATATATTCTTCAATGCCTACTTTGCTGTCAATCGATCCTTCTTTTACATGACAATGCATATCCAGCTTCATACACAAGCCCCCTTTTGCTTACAGGCTTATTATACCCTTTTTTCAGAAAGGCAGTAATACTGTCCGCATTTTCTGATTCCCAAAGTCAGATTTTCTCCCTTATTCATTTTCGTTTATTCGTTCTCATCAGAATCCAGAATGTTTCTCGCCATTTCAATTTCGGATTCTACCGATTTCTTTTCCCGAATTTCTTTTGCTTTACTGCGCTCGATCTTTGCAATCTTACTTGACTTCAGAGCATACTGGATGCAGATTCCAAGAACTGCCAGAGCAATGCTCACTCCGTAGAATGCAATTGTACTGTCAAACGGCAGGTAGCGGCATGCTACAATACCGCCGAGAACACCTCCGCCGATTCCCATGACCGGTATAATCATCGGATCACCGAAAACGGCTGCCAGAATCGCAAATAACAGTGCTGCCGCTGCCGCGATGCCAAGTGCAATGTAGCCTCTGCCGCCCGCAAGTGCCAGGGCACTTACAAAAATGGCCACAAACGAAAATACGAATGCCCCGAATTTGCGGAATACCGCCTCGAATGCTGCAAGAAGCACTCCCGCTGCTACGCATACGCCGATCATGATCCAACCGTCCAGATTCAAATACCAGGACGCCGCCAGTCCAGCAGTCACACCAAGCAGAAGCCCCTGCAGAGCAAACAGAACATATTTACACTTCGCTCCAAAGAAAACCATCAGCAGCGCGATCACACCAGCCACAACAGCTGCCACTGTTCCTCCTTCCGAAAAGATCCACGAGAAATCCATGTTCTTCAATCCATCTTCAAAGAGCAGCCGGCTTATCTGATCTGCTGCTTCAAATACTCTTTCCATCTTTGTCTCTCCTTTGTATATTATTTGATACTCTTTTCGTTTCCCTCCTACTTGTATTTTAATACAAAACTGATATTCCCGCAACACGAAAGATGGACGCCGATGCTTATCTGATCATCAACGCCCATCCTCACTTTGTTGGTTCTTCAGTCATTCGTTAACCTTCCCTTTCTCAGATTATATGAGTTATAAATGTGTTTTCGGTGGTCCGTACCTTCCTTTCTGAAATCCTTTCTGATTTCTATTTCTTTTTCTTGTCCTAATATTACCATCCCTTCTTATTTTTGTCAATATATTTTTCTGTTTCTATCTATTTTTTCTTTCTTTACATTATTTCTTTTTAAATTATCTGTTGATTCAGGCACTCCGGCACACAAAAAAAGATACCATACCGTCCTCTGACCATATGGTATCTTCTCTGCCTTTTTCCGTACATTAGTATGCAACTTTTCCGGAATCTGTCCCGTTTACCACATAGTAAACTGCAGCTTCCTCCGGCTTTACATAAAGTGTGATATCTTTGATATCGCCCACTTTTTTTCCATTTGCCTTTGTCCAGTCTTTTTTGACTGCAGCGATCATATCTTTTTCCTCTACTTCTTTTCCGAAGTACTGAACAAATGTCCTTACTTTGATTTCTTTCTTTGCAGTTTTTTTTGCAGCTGTCTTCTTTGCAGTCTTTACTGTCTTTTCTGCTGCTTCTTTCACAGCCTCTTTTACTTCTTCTGTTTTTTCAGCTACTGCTTCTTTTACAGCTTCTGTCTTTTCCACAGCTGCTTCTTTCACAGCCTCTGTTTTCTCTGCTGCCGCTTTTGCAGTTTCCGCCGCTGCAGCTTCTGTCTTTGCAGTTACCTTTGCCAATGTGCGTTTTCTTGCCATAATAAATCCTCCTAATGAAAACTGTCACCTGTTGTCATTCTTTTCTGCCTTACTACGCCAGCTGTCCATTATTATAGCACAAATTTTTCAAAATGCAAGAAAAGAGCATTTTATTCATGAATCCTGAATTTATATACTGTTGTTGTCTGATAAGTCTCCCCTGCCTTGCACACTGGTGCCTCAAA
Source organism: Sellimonas catena (assembly GCF_027924685.1). Lineage (NCBI taxonomy): Bacteria > Bacillati > Bacillota > Clostridia > Lachnospirales > Lachnospiraceae > Sellimonas > Sellimonas catena. The sequence continues at coordinate 57,681 of NZ_BSBO01000024.1, read as the reverse complement.
GTTTTCGTGATGTACCGCATCCGGGAAGTACTGCGTCTCAAAGCAGACTGCCGCATGTTTTCCGTAATGCTTTCCGCCTTTTCCTGTTTCATTTTCAATACCGTTTCCCGTATACATCTGGACTCCCGGAAGGTCCGTCAGGACTTCCATCGAAATACCGGTTTCCGGTGAATACACCTCTGCTGCTTTCTCACAATTTCCCTGATTGCCAAGAGCCCAATTATGATCATATCCGCCTGCAAGCTTCAACGGCTCATAGTCTGCCCCGATATCCTGCCCGATCGCTTTTGCCTGACGGAAATCCATCGGTGTTCCTGTCACATCGATCAGCTTTCCGGTCGGAATCAGTTTATCGTCTGTCTCTGTAAACGCATCTGCGTCAAGACGTACGACATGGTTCAGAATCGTATTTTCCCCTTCTCCGTTTAAATTAAAATAACTGTGGTTGGTCAGGTTCAGAATTGTGTCTTCACCCGGAATTGCCCTGTAGGAAATTTTCACTTCATTGTTCTCTGTCAAAGTATAAGTAACTTCAATTCTGACATCTCCCGGATAGCCCTGATCCCCGTCCGGACTGAACAGGGCAAAAGTAATACTCTGCGCATCCGACTGCTTTACTTCCCACAGTCTCTTGTTATAAAAGTTCAGTCCGCTGTGCAGGTTGTTTCCATTTTCATTTGCGTCCAGGCGGAATGTCTTTCCACCAAGTTCAAAAGAAGCCCCCGCAATTCTGTTTGCGTTTCTGCCGACAGTTGCGCCAAAGAAACTTGCTCCTGTCTCATATCCGGACACATCGTCGTATCCGAGTACTACATCCCTTTTCCGACTGTTTTTGTCCACTACCATAATGTTTACAAGGGTTGCACCATAGTCGGTTACTTTCAGCTCCATTCCATTTTCATTTTCCATTGTGTAAAGCGATGCCTGCACACCTGCCCTTGTCTGTCCAAAATTTTCCTTTTTCATTCATCTACCATACGCCTTTCGGCTTCCTTTCTTTCAAACATTTCTGCCTTTTATTTTACACCTAATTTCTCTGCATGAAAAGAAGCATTACAAAGACTGTTTCATTTTCTTTGTAATGCTTCCTGACTGATCCGCTATTTCTTCTCTTTGACTTTTCCAAGTATGGACTGGAGGACAATAAAGAAGCATAACAATGCGGAAAGAACAATTCTTACCCACCAGCTCGACAAGGTCCCCTGAGTAGTAATCAGACTTGTAATCGTACCTTTAATCAGGACTCCGAACAGCGTACCGATCGGTGTTCCGACACCTCCGCTCAGAAGCGTACCTCCGATAACCGCCGCCGAGATCGCATCCATTTCCAGTCCTTTTGCCTGTTCCACGAACCCGGCACAGCTGTTGAGGCAGAATACAAAGATACGGCCTGTATTTTCTATTCTTCCTTATTTACGATATGCTGCTGCATTCCATCTGAGTTCATTTTTCAGATTCCGGATATTGGTGTCTTTATCGATATAAACCGCCTCAATACCCATTGCATCCGCCCAGTCTCCCATCTGTTCCGCGGTAATGTCATAGGAGAATGCCGTGTGGTGCGCTCCTCCACAGAGGATCCATGCCTCTGCGCCGGTCTGAAGATTTGGTTCCGGTGTCCAGAAAGCGGTTGCAACCGGAAGTTTCGGCATCGGTTTTTCCGTTTTTTTACAATTGACATTGTTGATAATCAGGCGGAACCTGTCTCCAAGATCAATGAGAGAAGTTGCAATCGCCGGACCTTCCTTTGCCGTGAATACAAGACGTGCCGGATCTTCTCTGTCACCCATGCTGAGCGGCTGCACTTTGATACTGATCGGACCGTCCGCAATAGTCGGGCAGACCTCCAGCATATGAGCCTGAAGAATGCCTTCTTTTCCAGGAACCAGATTGTAGGTATAATCTTCCATAAAGGAAGTTCCCTTTGCGTCTTTCATTCCTTCCGTCATGATTTTCATAATCCGAAGCATGGCTGCAGTCTTCCAGTCTCCTTCTGCGCCAAATCCGTAACCTTTTTCCATCAGTCTCTGGATTGCAAGCCCCGGAAGCTGCTTTAAACTTCCAAGATCACCAAAATGAGTCACAATTGCCTGATAGTTCTTCTCTTCCAGGAACCGTTCAAATCCAATTTCGATCTGTGCCTGTACGGCAACATGTTTCCGGAATTCTTCCGGATCTCTTCCTTCCAGAAGAATATCATATTTATCATAATATTCCTCTACCAGAGAACTTACTTCTCCTTCTTTTACATCTTCGACCGCTTCCGCGATTTCGTTAACCGGATAAGCATCTACTTCCCATCCAAATTTAATCTGTGCCTCTACCTTGTCTCCATCCGTTACGGCTACATTTCTCATATTATCGGCCACCCTCATGACACGTACATGGCTGCTTTCGATCACACCCACAGCTGTACGCATCCAGGATGCAATTTTTTCCTGTACCTGTCTGTCAGACCAGTGTCCCACAACAATTTTTCTCTCGATTCCCATCCTGGTAAAGATATGGCCGAACTCACGGCCTCCATGTGCAGACTGGTTTTCGTTCATGAAATCCATATCAATGGTATCATATGGAATTTCCTGATTGAACTGAGTGTGCAGGTGAAGAAGCGGCTTCCTGTATTCCTGAAGTCCGAGAATCCAGGATTTTGCCGGTGAGAACGTATGCATCCACGTGATGACACCTGCACATTCCTCATCTGTGTTTGCCTCATTAAAGGTCTTTCTGATCAGCTCGTTTGTGATCAGCGTCGGTTTCCAGACAATCTCATACGGAAGAACTCCGGATGCATTCAGCGCCTCCACGATCTTCTGCGCATGCTCTGCCACATGAGCCAGACACTCGTCTCCGTAAAGATCCTGCGATCCTGTACAGAACCAGAACTTGTAGTTTTTCTGCTTTAACATTGTTTTCTCCTCCTGTTATATTGATTTATTATATATGTGTAATCACTTTCACGGAATTTCGCATAACCAGATCCGGCATAAGCTCCACCGTCTCAATGTCTCCGATTCCCTGTATCTTATCAATCATCATCTCAGCCGCAATCTTTCCAAGCTCCTGCACCGGATTATCGGCCGACGTAAACGGGATCTCACAGAATCTCGAAAGATCGGAATTGTCAATTCCCACAATGGAAAGATCATCCGGTATCCGGATTCCCTGATCCATACAGATACCAACCAGCTTGTTTGCGACCTCATCGTTATAGCAGACACAGGCCGTGCAGCCCTTGATCCGCTTCAGAATTCTACTGCAGTCGTCCCGCATCTCCGCGATCTCATCCGAGTCGATCCATACAACCTGCTTTCCTTTGACCTTGATATCCGCATCCATCAGCGCATCCACATATCCCGCATACCTCTGGTGCCCCTGACCATCGTCCGCCTTGAAAATCCCCGCTATATTGATATGCCCGCAGTCAAGAAGATGCTGCGTCACCATCCGCCCGGCCGCTCTGTCATTCAGGCTCACATGCGCAATATCAAGCTCCGGATAAAAACTGTTAATAAACAGAATCGGAACACCCATCCGCTCCAGCTCCTTGTATAGCTTCAGATTCGGATTCGGAATCCCGCTCTTTGTTGTCTCCGCAATCAGCCCGTCGATTGATCTCTCCCGAATAAAATCCTTCAGAATCATCCGCTCCTTCTCAATCGCATTATTAGACACGGCAAGCTGAAGAAAATATCCCTCATCCGACAATACCCGTTCAATCTCCTTTACAATCAACGGAAAAATATAGACATCCACATAGGTCGTCATCACCGCAATCCTCATGGAACGCTGTCTTTTCTGCTTTCCAATCTCAATATATGTCCCGCTTCCTCGGACACTCCGCACAATCTGTTCCTCCTCCAGCACTGAAAGCGCCTTCCTGATCGTCTGACGACTCACACCAAACCTCACCTGCAGCGTATTCTCGGACGGAAGCTTATCCCCCTGCTTCAGCCTGCCCTCACGCAGCTCTCCTCTGATCCACGCAACCACTTCTTCGTACTTCTTCTGCATTCCAAAGCCTCTCTTTCATTATACTACCACTATAACCCATTCACCTGTACAATACAAGTTGGAGTATTATCCAAACATGTCACGCACAATTTATACAAAATCCAAGATTTGTACTATCGAAATCTCCTGTTTTCAGTACAAATTTGTCAAAGGGGACGTGTTCCGGATCATCGGAACACGTCCCCAAAAATATGTACAAGATCTTTTTCGCCATTCAGGACTGCTTCCATGAGCTGATCCCCTTCATAACGAAGTTTCAGAGAGAAAAACGGTGCATCTTTTTGAATCAGGTCAAAGAAAATCCTATCTCCTTCCCAGAGATTCAGGCGGGAAATCTCGTCTTTTGGAACCCACTTCAGTACGCCTTCGTCACAATCCCGGATCTGCCCTCTAAATCCGTCTATCGTGTAAAGACAGATGTATTCCGGATCCTGTTTATCACAGATAAAGGTTAAAATTCCCCGGAATTTCATGGATGTCACGGTCAGGCCGGTCTCTTCTTCTGTCTCCCTCTTCATACAGTCTTCCGGGCTTTCTCCGTATTCAAATTTTCCTCCTATCCCGATCCATTTGCCTTCATTTACGTCCTGCTCCTTTTTTACGCGGTGAAGCATGAGATAGGCATCCTCTTTTTCGATATATCCCAGTGTTGTCATCTGTACTTTCGGCATGTCGTTCTTTTTGTCCTTCTTTCTTTTTTACCGATAGTATAGCACGTCTATTTCAGATGGTCTACTGCCGCTCGTTCAATCGGGAACCCTTCTTTGTACCGCTCAATAAAGGTATTAAAACCTGCCACATCTTCCGGATCCGCCTGCATCTCAATTCCTGTTTCTCCTGCAAATACTTTTTCTGCCAGGAAATCTGCCAGATTTTCATCTTCCTCACGATGCACCATATAGGATGCGAGCAGGGCAATTCCCCAGGCTCCGCCTTCTCCCGCGGTTTCCATAACGGAAACCGGTGTGTCAATTGCTCCGGCCAGAATACTCTGACCGACTCCTTTTGTCTTGAAAAGTCCGCCATGTCCCAGAATCCGGTCAAGTTCTACATGTTCTTCTTTAAGCATGATGTCCATTCCGACTTTCAATGCTCCAAGAGAGGTGTAAAGATGTACTCTCATGAAGTTTGCGAGATTAAAGCTGCTCTGAGGTGTCCGGACAAATAGCGGGCGCCCTTCTTCAAAGTTTGTAATATGTTCTCCTGAGAAATAATTGTATGCGAGAAGTCCTCCGCAGTCTTTGTTCCCTTCCAGTGCTTTGCGGTACAGGGTTCCATAGAGATCATCCATACCAATTTCCATTCCAAAAGTCTCTGCGAACTCTTTAAATACAGATACCCATGCATTCAGGTCGGAAGTACAGTTGTTGCAGTGTACCATTCCCACCGGATCTCCGGACGGGGTGGTCACAAGATCAATCTCCGGATATACTTTGGAAAGTTCTTTTTCCAGTACTACCATGGCAAAAACGGAGGTTCCTGCCGATACATTTCCTGTCCTTGGCGCTACACTGTTTGTTGCCACCATTCCCGTGCCGGCATCTCCTTCCGGCGGGCAGAGCGGTACTCCTGCCTTCAGGTTCCCCGACGGATCCAGCAGCTTTGCCCCCTCTTCTGTCAGAGCGCCTGCATCCTCGCCTGCCAGCAGTACATCCGGAAGAATTCCGCTTAATTTCCACGGATATCCTTTCTCCGCAACAAGGGCATCAAATGTGTCGATCATTCCTTTATGAAACTGCTTTTCTTTGACATCAATCGGGAACATGCCAGACGCTTCCCCGACTCCAAGTACTTTTTTACCGGTCAGTTTCCAGTGAACATATCCTGCAAGCGTTGTAAAAAACGCTACGTCTTTTACATGTTCTTCCCCGTTTAAAACAGCCTGGTAAAGGTGGGCGATGCTCCATCTTTGAGGAATGTGGTACCGGAACAGCTCCGTCAGCTTTTCCGATGCATCCGCTGTGATTGTGTTTCTCCAGGTGCGGAACGGCACGAGAAGTTCCCCTTCTTTATCAAATGCCATATATCCATGCATCATACCGCTGAATCCGATTGCAGCAAGATTTGTGATCTTTGTTCCGTATTTTTCTGATACGTCCTGCGTCATGCTCCGGTAACTGTCCTGCAGTCCTGTCCAGATATCCTCCAGCGTATAGGTCCAGATCCCATGATCATAACGGTTTTCCCAGTCGTGGCTCCCGGATGCCACCGGTTCATTTTTTTCATTAATCAGAATCGCCTTGATCCGTGTCGATCCAAATTCGATTCCAAGCACCGCCTTTCCGTCTTCAATCATCTGTTTTGTATTTTGAGCATCGAATGCCATATGCCTTTCCTCCTTCAAGAATCACTTCCATTTTGTACTATTATATCATTCCGAATTCTCCCCAGCAATGAAACTTGTGCATCCTGCCCAAATTCGGATAAATGCCGAAAAAAGAGACAGGAGGTTTTCAAGTTGTACTGAAAAACTCCTGTCTTACTCTTTCGTCTATTTCTGCCGGACTAAGGTTCTTTCAGTGATGCAATTCCCCGCATCAGAATTCTGACATCATCCAGAATATAATCAAAGGCTCCTGCTTTGTACAGATTTAGAATAATCATTCCGATCGGAACTGCCAGAATCATACCAAGCAGACTCCCTACCCGGTATCCGACATATAAAAGAATCAACGTAAGAAGCGGACTGAGTCCGATGCTGTCGCCGACCAGTTTTGGCTGTATGATCTGTCTCACCAGCTGTGTAATTCCATAAATGATCAAAAGTGCTATCGCTATTTTAATATCCATTACAAAAAACTTATATACAGCCCACGGGATCAGCGCGGTTCCGGTTCCGAAAAACGGAAGGAAATCCAGAAAGGCGATTAAAATCGCAAGTAAGAAAGCATAATCCACACCAAGAATCAGAAAGCCGCACAATAGAATCAGTCCTACAACCGCCATAATTTTAAACTGCGCTTTAAAATAACCTCCGACCGCATACTTCAGATTGTACATAACCATTGACATTCTTGCTTCAATCGCCTTGGGTGCCACTTTTTTACTCCACTGTATGATTTCCTCCCTCTGGGCTGTAAAAAAGTAAGCCGATACAAGTGCTACAATAACAGACACAAGAATCCCCGGAATCCGTTTGACTACATTTCCCGTCGCTTCCACCGCCGGGTTTCCTATCCCTGCGATCACACCGCCTACTCTTTCATCCATATTCTGAATCAGACTGTTCCAGCCGTTTTGAATATTCTCGGGCAGCATCCTGTAAACTCCCTGAAACCGTTCTCCAATCTCCCGAAATCCCGCTTCCAGATCTTGATAAAGATCCGGAGCATTGTTAAGCGCCATCTGTATTTCCCGGGCCAGCTTTACGATTCCCAGATATCCGAGTCCTGCCACAATAGCGATCACCAGAATGATAATCAGGGCAGATCCCAGTTTTTTCTTGATCTTCACTCTGCTCTCCAGCCACCCCACAAGCGGATACGCCAGATACGCAATAAACCACCCGATAACAAATGGCATGAAAAATCCGATTGCCCGTACACCGATCACAATAAACAAGATCGTCCCCAGAAGACTGAAAAAAAGACTTGCGGCAACTTTCCAGTACGGCCTTTTATCTGTTTTCATTCCATCTGCGTCTTCCTGCATCCTACTCCTCCTTACTGTCAGCCCCGAACATTCTGGTCTCGGCAAACTCCCAGATTTCCTCTCTCCCCTGCTTTGTTTTTGCGGAAAATGGAATCACCTTTGTGCCGCTTACCAGATTCAGCCCTTCTCTGAGCACCTTGAGCTGTTTTGACAGCTGACTTTTCTTGATTTTATCAAGCTTCGTAGCAATAATTACCGGTTCATATCCCTGATGTAAAATCCAGTCATACATCATTTTATCATTTTTTGACGGTTCGTGCCGGATATCAATCAGAAGGAACACCGCCTTAAGCATGGCAGACTGATGCAGATAGCGCTCAATCATCTTTCCCCACGCTTCCTTTTCTTTCTCGGAAACCTTGGCGTATCCATATCCCGGAAGGTCAACCAGATACATTTCCCCATTGATATTATAAAAATTAATCGTCTGTGTTTTTCCGGGCGTAGCCGAAATCCGGGCCAGAGACTTCCGGTTCATCAAAGCATTGATCAGGGAGGATTTCCCTACATTGGATTTGCCTGCAAATGCAATCTCCGGCTTGTCATTAACCGGAAGTTTACTGGTAATTCCACACACTGTCTCCAGAGCAACCTCTTTAATTACCATTGTTCTCCCTCCTGTTCTATTTTTTCTGCAAGTGCCGTATTTAGTACTTCTTCCATCCGTGAAACGAACCGGATCTCCAGTCCTTTTGTGATTTCCCTGGAGATTTCCTCCACATCCGCCTGATTTTCAGATGGTACAAGCACACACCGCACGCCTGCGTTTTTCGCTGCCAGCAGTTTTTCTTTTAATCCTCCAATCGGAAGCACCCTTCCGCGAAGCGTAATTTCTCCGGTCATGGCCACATCCGCACGGACCTTTTTGCCTGTCACCGCGGAAAGGATCGCCGTGGCCATCGTAATGCCCGCAGATGGTCCATCCTTCGGCACTGCCCCTTCCGGAATATGTACATGAATGTCATGCTTTTCAAAAAAGTCTTCTTCGATTCCACAGCGGCCGCTGATGGAACGGATATAACTGATTCCGGCCTGCGCAGACTCTTTCATGACGTCACCCATCTGTCCTGTCAGCAGGAGATTTCCCTTTCCGGAAAGAACATTGACCTCAATCTGAAGTGTATCCCCTCCAACGCTTGTCCATGCAAGACCTGTCACAATTCCCACTTCATCCTGGCTGTTTGCCATATGATAGTGGTATTTTTCTTTTCCAAGATACTGTCCCAGATTCCGTTCCGTGATACGTACCCGCTTTTTTCCCGACTCCAGAATCTCCTTGGCCGCTTTTCTGCAAAGCTCCCCAATGGTTCGCTCCAAGGTACGGACACCGGCCTCTTTCGTGTAATTGCGGATGATTTTCCACAATGCTCCATCCGAAATACTGAGAAGTCCACCTTCCAGCCCGTGACGCTCCAGCTGTTTCTTCATCAGATGCTCTTTCGCAATGTGCATCTTTTCATTTTCCGTATAGCTGGAGACCGAAATCACTTCCATTCTGTCAAGAAGCGGTCTTGGAATCGTCTGAAGGGTGTTGGCGGTTGTCACAAAGACAACTTCCGAGAGATCCAGCGGTACTTCCAGATAATGATCCCGGAATTTTTTATTCTGTTCCGAATCCAGAACCTCCAGAAGCGCGGAAAAGGTATCCCCTTTATTATAATCAGTGCTCACCTTGTCAATCTCGTCCAAAAGCATCACGGGATTTTTGACCCCCGCTTTCCGAAGCCCATCCGCGATTCTTCCCGGCATCGCTCCTACATAGGTCTTTCTGTGTCCCCGGATCTCCGCCTCATCTCTGACACCTCCGAGAGAGATTCTTACATAAGGCTTTTTCATGGACTCCGCAAGGGATTTCGCAATGGATGTTTTTCCAGTTCCCGGAGGTCCCACAAGACACAAAATAGAAGATCCGCTGCGTTTTGTCAGTTCTCTGACCGCCAGATATTCAAGCACCCGTTCTTTGACTTCTTTCAGACCATAATGCTCTGCCTCAAGAATCTCTTTGGCATGTTTCATATCGGTATATTCCTCCGCCCTTTTATCCCAGGGCATCTCCAGCATTGTCTCAAGATAGGTACGGATGACTCCTGCCTCGGTCGGGTTGTTTACTGTATTTTTAAACCGGCGTATTTCTTTTGCCACTTTCTCGTGTACTTCCTCCGGAGCCTGCATTTTCTTTTCTGCTTTTTCGAATTCTTCCGCGTCGGACAATGTTCCGTCCTCTCCCAGCTCTTCACGGATATATTTTAACTGTTCTCTCAGAATGTATTCCCGCTGGCCTTTGTCGATCCGCTCTCTGACTTTCTTTTCAATTTCTGCGGTAATATCTGCCGCCCGTGTATCTTCCTCGATCCTGGCTACAAGCGTATAGTAGCGTTCCAGAAGATCATCTTCATCCAGCAGTTTCTGAAGTACAACGGAATCCAGTCCGATCCCTGCCGCCGCTTCTCCTGCCATTTCATAGACATCATCAAGCTTCAGGATATCCCGGATCACTCCTTCCGGAACACGCCGTGTCTTTTTTACATAAATCTTCAGGGCATCTGTCAGAATTTTTTTCATTCCCTCCAGAGATACCCCTTCCGGAAGGTCCGGACGCTTTTCCTGACAAATGGAAATATCTGCCTCCCAGTATCCTTCCACCTCACGCATCTCTCTTAACACTGCCCTCTTTTCACCGTAAACCATCACTCTGAGACCCTTTTGAGGCACCCGTACAACCTGCCGGACTTCCGCCAGCACACCGGTACGGCATAGTTCCTCTTTCTGCGGCTCTTCAGTTTTATCTTCTTTCTGTCTGATCAGGAACACCTTCTGTCCTGCAAGCATTGCCTGCTGAACACTTTCCATGGATTTGATCCTGACAACATCAAAATGTACTGCCATACCCGGGAAGACGGTCAGGCCCCGGATCGGCACCATTGGTATATGATTGATCTGTTCTGTCATTAATTCCTCCGTATTTTACAAAAGGTGCAGGTATAATTACCTGCACCTCTCTCATTCTGTCTATTATGCACTTTCAGATTCACGTTCTTCATGCTCGGTCTTTGGCAGGCTCTTTCCCTCAACAGCATCTTTGGTAATGATGCATGTTTTCAGCGTCTCATCCGATGGAGCCCTGTACATGATGTCCATCATGACGTTTTCCATTATCGCTCTTAATCCTCTGGCTCCGGTATTTCTTGCAATCGAACGGTCCGCAATCGCCTCAAGCGCATCTTTATCAAACTGCAGGCTGACTCCGTCGAGTTCCATCAGTTTCTGATACTGCTTCACAATCGAGCTCTTTGGCTCTGTCAAAATCTGAATCAGTGCCTCTCTGTCAAGAGATTCCAGTGCGACAATCACCGGAACACGTCCGACGAATTCCGGAATAAGGCCGAATTTAACAAGATCCTGCGGCAGTACCTGATTTAACAGTCTGTCCAGATTGTCTTCATGATTGGTTGCAATTTCCGCATTAAATCCTATGGATTTCTGGTCGATTCTCTTTTCGATGATCTTGTCAATCCCCTCAAACGCTCCGCCGCAAATGAAAAGGATATTGGACGTATCAATCTGATACAGCTCCTGATGCGGATGTTTTCTTCCGCCCTGCGGAGGCACGGATGCAATCGTACCTTCAATGATTTTCAGAAGCGCCTGCTGTACCCCTTCTCCTGATACATCTCTTGTAATGGATGGATTTTCGGATTTTCTTGTAATCTTGTCAATCTCATCGATATAAATAATTCCGTATTCTGCTCTTTCTATATCACCGTCAGCAGCCTGAATAATCTTCAAAAGAATGTTTTCCACATCTTCTCCGACATATCCCGCTTCTGTCAGCGTCGTGGCATCCGCAATCGCAAACGGCACATTCAGCACTTTTGCAAGCGTCTGTGCAAGAAGCGTCTTTCCGCTTCCGGTCGGTCCAAGCATAAGAATATTGCTTTTCTGCAGTTCCACTCCCAGATCTTTTTCCGCCTTAATCCGTTTATAATGATTATAAACAGCAACGGAAAGAACCTTTTTTGCTTCCTCCTGACCAATGACATAGTCATCCAGAAAGCTTTTTATTTCCTCCGGCTTCAAGAGATTAATCTCTCCAAGCCCGTTGTCTTCGTTCTCATATTCGAATTCTTCCTCTATAATTTCGGCACAGATCTCGATACATTCATCACAGATGTAAGCACCGTTTGGTCCCGCAATCAGCTTGCGCACCTGTGACTGTGTCTTATTACAGAAGGAACATCTTACCACATCTTCTTTTAAAGCCATTCTCACACCTCATTTATATACTTTCCGCATTGTATTATGAAACACGGAAAGGGGATGCCCCAAGCACATGGGACAGCCCCTTGTTTCCCCTTTACCGGCTCGTGATGACCTCATCAATTAAACCGTATTCTTTTGCTTCCTCAGCAGACATGAAATTGTCACGATCTGTATCACGGCTGATCGTTTCCAGTGTCTGCCCGGTATTCGCTGCCAGAATTTCATTCAATTTCCGGCGGGTTTTCAGAATATGCTCTGCAGCAATCTGTATCTCTGATGCCTGACCCTGTGCACCACCTGATGGCTGATGAATCATGATCTCAGCGTTCGGAAGCGCAAGACGCTTCCCTTTTTTCCCTCCGGAGAGAAGGAAAGATCCCATACTTGCAGCCATTCCAATACAGATCGTAGACACATCACACTTGATGTACTGCATCGTATCATAAATTGCCAGACCTGCCGTCACAGAACCGCCCGGACTGTTGATGTATAAATTGATATCCTTTCCCGGATCCTCTGCTTCCAGGAACAGGAGCTGTGCAACAATCACACTCGCTGAAGCATCATTTACCTCACCGTCCAGAAAAATGATTCTGTCTTTTAAAAGTCTTGAGTAGATGTCGTATGAACGCTCTCCACGGCTTGTCTGCTCAATGACATAAGGTACTAAACTCATGCAATATGCCTCCTTATTATTTATGTCTCTTATTCTTCTACCGCATTATCAACAAGGAATGTAACAGCTTCCTGAACAGCCATGTCCAGTTTCATCTGTTCTTTTTCTTTTTCTCCCATGAATTCTTTCAGCTTGTCTGCTTCCATCTTGTAAGCATCAGCCATCTTCTGGATTTCCTCGTCGATTTTCTCATCGCTGATTTCGATGTTTTCCGCTTTTACGATCGCTTCCAGAACAAGTCTTGTCTGAATTCTCTTTAATGCCTGCGGTTTCAGCTCATCTGTCATCTTCTCAGCTGTCATTCCTGTAAACTGGAAGTACTGATCAAGAGTCAGCCCCTGCTGCTGTAATCTCTGAGCAAAATCATTTGCCATCTGTCTTACTTCTGTGTCAACCATGGCATCCGGAATATCCATCTGCGCGTTTGCAACAGCTTCTTCTACTGCTTTGTCTTCCTGTTTTCTCTTGCCTTCTGCGATCTTCTGCTCTTTGATCTTTGCCTTGATGTCTGCTTTGTAAGCGTCCAGAGTTTCAAACTCGGAAACTTCGGATGCGAACTCGTCATCCAGTTCCGGAAGTTCTTTTACTTTGATCTCATGCACTGTACATTTGAAGACTGCTTCTTTTCCTGCCAGGTCTTTTGCATGGTACTCTTCCGGGAATTTTACATTCACTTCTTTTTCTTCTTCCAGGTTTGCGCCGATCAGCTGCTCTTCAAATCCCGGGATGAATGCTCCGGAGCCGATTGTCAGCGGGTAGTTTTCTCCTTTTCCGCCTTCAAAAGCAACACCGTCTACAAATCCTTCAAAGTCAAGTACAACTTCGTCTTTATCCTGAACCGGACGGTCTGTCACAGAAACTGTTCTTGCGTTCTTTTCCTGTTCTTCAACAAGTTTTGCTTCGATCTCTTTCTGTGTCACACGGTTGGAAATCTTTTCAACCTTTAATCCTTTGTATTCTCCTAATGTAACTTCCGGCTTTAAAGCCACCTCAGCTGTAAAAATAAATGGTTTGCCTTTTTCAATCTGTACGATATCAATCTTCGGCTGTGATACGATCTCAAGATCCTCTTCATCATATACTTTTCCGTATGCTTCCGGAATCAGCTGGTTTGCAGCGTCATCATAGAAAACTTCCGGTCCGTACATTTTTTCGATCATCTGGCGCGGCACTTTTCCTTTACGGAATCCTGGGATGCTGATGTTTTTCTTCTGCTTGTTGTAAGCTCCCTGGAGTGCTTTTTCCAGTTCTTCGGCAGAAACTTCGATCGTCAGTTTCGCCATGTTGTGTTCCAGTTTCTCTACTTGTAAACTCATTTACATTTCCTCCTAAATCTTATCGTATATGCGAAAAGTCGGCAGACTTATCTACATTACACTGATTGTATGAGTATACCATATTCTTATTCGAATTTCCAGTCTTACCTTTACTTTTCCTCATATTTTCGCCGTTTTCTGCCGGAAGACGCATTTTGACTCTTAGTCCGTGCTGCCGACTTCGTCCATTCGGAAAAACTGTTCCAGAAGTGTCTGGTATTCTTCCTCACTGACCGAATAGGTGTCTCCGTCATCTGCCTCCACTTTCACAATCACGGTCTCCGGATCGGAGTACTGCATATTCAGGTACGCTTCTTCCAGAAGATCATATGCTCTGAATAAATAATCATACTGCATCATCTCCTGAATTTCTTCTTCTGTTCCTTCATATCCTCCGTTCTGCGCGGACTGTTCAATTTCCTTTGATGCCTCCTGCAGCGCAGGTACGTAATTGACAAACAGATCTACCGGCTGAATCTCCACAGATACTTCGTACTCTTTTGGATCTGTCTTCTCCGCTTTCTGCACATCATATTTCATCACACTGAAAATCTCTTTTACAAGTGTTTCGTACTCATACAATGTATAATCACTGAGCTCATCATAACCGGATGTCAGATAATCATAGACAAACTGATCGACAGCCGCCTCATAATCCTGTTTCAGTTCATATTCGGATGTATCCATGATTCTGGACGCCTCCGTAAATTCCCCCTGGAGTCTCTCATCGAGTACGGCTTGTACATACCCTGCTGCATCAAAGTCTCCACCGCATCCGGCAAAGGCCATCATGCCGGCAAGGACCGCAGCCGCCAAAGCACAGGCTTTTTTTCTCATGATTTTCTCCTCCTTGTTCGTTTTTGATTCTATCAGACTCTATAAAAAAAAGCAACCTAAGTCCGTTTTCCCTTGTTTTCCTTCCGCAGTACATTTATACTGAAAGAACAGATCATACTATTACAAGGAGGAAACATTTGTGGAAATTGAACGTAAATACCTCATCGAATCCTGCCCTCTGCCTCTGGAAGATTTTCCATATCATGAGATGGAGCAGGGCTATCTGAATACCAGTCCCGTTGTTCGTATCCGCCGGTCGGACGAGGATTATACATTGACCTATAAATCCAAAGGCCTGATGGTCCGCGAAGAATATAACCTTCCTCTTACAAAGGAGGCCTATGAACATCTTCTTACCAAAATTGACGGAAGACTGATTCAGAAAAGACGTTATCTGATTCCTCTCGAAGGCGGACTGACAATCGAACTCGACTGTTTTAAGGGAGACCTGGCTCCGCTTATGCTGGCAGAAGTAGAATTTCCTTCTGTAGAGATGGCCGATTCCTTTACTCCGCCCTCCTGGTTTTCAGAAGATGTAACGTTTTCTGTTCTTTATCACAACAGCACATTAAGCAAATTATAAATAGCAACGTTTTGTTGCTTTTCTTTCCATAGATACATTTTGTGGCATTATCTGAATTTTTATATAGAAACTGATATACTGTTTCTAAAAATGGAGGTATGCCATGGCAAATGTACAGCTTGCAAAGAATCTCAGGACTCTTCGCAAAAAATACAACTACACACAGAAACAACTCAGCTCTATCCTGAACATTACCAGACAGGCGTACTCTCACTACGAACAGGCGCTCAGAGAACCGGACCTGTCTACTTTGATCCGTTTTTCTGATTTTTATAAAATCACGCTTGATGAACTGGTCGCCGGTGTCATTGATGCCGATCAGATTCAAGAATCCTTTCCGGTCTATCAGTATCATCTTTGCGAAACAGAAGATCAGAAACACTCAATCTGCTTAACGGATCCGGAAATCGACCTTATTATGAAATACCGGTACTCCTCTGAAAATGACCGTCAGATTGTTCGTGGATTTCTGAAAGACAAATAATCCCCTAACCGTACTAACGGAAAGGGGATTTCTTATTTTTCTGTTTTTTAATCATTCAGTCCAAATCCGTCATGGATTGCAATCATTGCTTTTTCTGTATCTTTTTCATCGATCAGAACAGTGATACGGATTTCAGATGTGGAAATCATGTTGATATTGATGTTGGAGTTAAACAGAGATTCAAACATCTTTGCCGCAACTCCCGGATTGCTGAGCATACCGGCTCCTACAATGGATACCTTTGCCACATCGGTGCTGTATGTAAGCTCTTTGATCGTAAGAACTTCTTTTTTCTCTTCAAGAATAGCAAGTACTTCTTTCAGATCTTCCTCGGATACGGTAAAAGAAATATCCTTTGTTCCGTTTCTTCCTACAGACTGCAGGATGATATCCACATTGATGTTGTTTTTCGCAAGTGTATTAAAGATTTTGAACGCGATTCCCGGCTCATCTTTTACTCCAATCGCAGAAATTCTTACTGTATTTCTGTCAGCCGCCACACCGGTGATTAACATTTTTTCCATTTTTACTACCTCCTTGACTACGGTTCCCTCTTCTGATGTAAGACTGGAGCGTACAACCAGCTCGACGCCATACTTCTTGGCCATCTCAACGGACCGGTTATGAAGCACCTTTGCTCCTGAAGTCGCAAGTTCCAGCATTTCATCGTAAATAATCTCGTCAATTTTTCTTGCATTTTTTACAATTCTCGGATCTGCCGTGTAGACACCGTCCACATCGGTATAGATTTCGCACTTGTCAGCATGAAGTGCTGCCGCAAGCGCAACCGCAGTAGTATCGGAACCGCCTCGTCCCAGGGTAGAGTAATCATCGTATTTGTTAATTCCCTGGAATCCGGTCACAATTACAATCTTTCTCGCTTCCAGTTCGTGCTGGATCCGCTCAGTATCGATCCGTTTGAATCTTGCATTTCCATATCTTGCCGTACAGTGCATCCGCACCTGAAAAGCGTTCAGAGAGATTGCCGGGACATCATATGAGTGAAATGCCATCGCCATCAGCGCAACGGATACCTGCTCTCCCGTAGTCAGGAGCATATCCAGCTCCCTTTTCGGCGCGTTTGGATTGATGCTCTGCGCCAGTTCCAGAAGTTCGTCTGTTGTATCTCCCATAGCTGAAAGTACTACAATTACATCATTCCCTTTTTTATAATCCTCAATGCAGCGCCTTGCCACATTGAAGATTCTTTCTCTGTTTGCGACAGAGCTTCCCCCGAATTTCTTTACTATCAGCATAATTTCCTCCTAGTATTCAAATAAGTGTTCGATCAGATGATATCCTTTTTTTTCCCATCTTCCTGACTGCACAGCCGTCCTTTCACAGTAGCTCTCTGCCCCGTTTTCAGGTCTTTTTCTGTCGTAGAGAAGATAGGGAACCGGATCCGCGGTATGTGTTCTGGCAGCAATCGGTGTCGGATGATCCGGCAGAATCAGCAGTCTGTACGGTTCTCCCGATGCATCCATCGCCTCCCTGACAATCCGGATCAGCCTCTGATCCAGAAATTCGATTGCCCGGACCTTCTTTTCCACGCTGCCCTGATGTCCCATTTCATCCGGCGCTTCCACATGGATATAGGCGAAATCGTAGCCTTCATCAAGCAGCGCACGGACTGCCGCCTGTGCCTTTCCTTCATAATTCGTATGAAGGCCGCCGTCCGCTCCTTCTACATGAACAATTTTCATTCCGCTTCCGGCGGCAATCCCTTTCAGGAGATCCACCGCCGAAATCATCACGCCTCTTTTTCCGGTCTTTTCCTGAAAATCCGGCAGTTTTGGCCTTTTTCCCGCTCCCCAGAACCAGGCGGAATTGGCCGGCCGAAGCCCCTGGGCTTTCCGCTTTAGATTAACTGGATGCTCTTTTAAAACTCGATAGCTTTCTTTCATCATTGCCAAAAGCATCGGATCCCCCGGAAGATATTCCCGGATCTGATTTGTCAGAATATCATGGGGCGGCGTCAGTTCCATTTCGTGTCCATTCTTCCAAAGCAGAAGATGGCGGTAGGATGTCCCGCGGTACAGCTCAAATCCCGGTTTTAACACTTCCTCCTTCAGGACCTCCAAAAGGACACCTGCATCTCTGGTATTAATTTCATCCGAGCTGTGGTCCACAATTCTCTGATCTTCATAAGGGAGTGATGCATCCTCGGTCAGCGTGACCAGATTGCAGCGGAACGATACATCATCCTCTTCCATCCCTACTCCGATACTGAGCGCCTCAAGAGGCGACCTTCCGGTATAATATACTTCGGGATTATACCCAAGGACCGACAGGTTGGCCGTATCACTTCCAGGTGCCATCCCCTCCGGCACCATTGAGACGAGCCCGATTTCGCTCATCTTTGCAAGGCGATCCATCTCAGGCGTCAAAGCCTGTTCCAGCGTCGTCTTTCCCCCAATACACTCCAGCGGCTCTCCTGCCATACCGTCCCCAAGAATGATAATATATTTCATCCGCAATCATTCCCTTCTGTTTTCGTCTTATAATCTATCTTATGATGCTGCGCGGATCATGTGAATGACATTGTCAAACCTTGCAGCCGCGTCTTCGTATTCCCCTTCTTTCATGACATCTGTAATAAATCCGAATTCTCCTTCGCAGCCATCAGCCTCCACGAATTCAACCTTGCCAAAAGTATTTCTGATCCGTTCTTCATATGCTGCCCTGCTTCCGGACATCCGGACAAAAAACTTTCTTTTTACATCCAGGCGGCTTTCAAGTTCCAGACGCTCTCCGGACCAGTATTCGCAGATTGTCTCGTTTCTGTATTTCGCAGCTTCCACGATATCTGCCGCTACTGCGCTGGCCGTCGGCATCTTTCCTGCGCCGCTTCCATAGAACATTGCATCCCCCAAAGCGTTGCCATGCACGAAAATCGCATTGAACACTCCATTCACACTTGCAAGCGGATGCTCTGCCGGAAGTATGAACGGGGCTACAACCGCCTCAAGCTTCTCTTCGTCCCGCTTCATCGTAGCAAGCAGTTTGATTACCGCATTCATCTGTTTTGCGTAGCGCATATCCTGGACAGTAATCTTCGTGATGCCTTCTGTATAAATATCGCGGAAATCCACCTGCTTTCCGGACACAATGGAAGACAGAATCGCTATTTTCCTGCAGGCATCCATACCTTCCACGTCCGCCTCCGGATTCCGTTCTGCAAATCCATTTGCCTGTGCTTCTTTCAATACTTCATCGTAATCGGCTCCCTCATAGAACATCTTCGTCATCATATAGTTCGTTGTCCCATTCAGGATTCCCGTAATCTCTTCAATCTCATCCGCCGTAAGCGAAGAGACAAGCGGACGGATAATCGGAATACCGCCTCCCACACTCGCCTCAAAGAGGTAGTTGACATGGTTCTCTTTTGCGGTCTTCAACAGCTCCGCTCCATGCGCAGCCACAAGCGCCTTATTGGAGGTTACCACATTTTTCCCGGCTTCCAGACTTCTCTTCACAAAGGTGTAAGCAGGTTCCAGACCGCCCATTACCTCTACGACAATATCCACACTTTCATCACTGACAATTTTTTCAAAATCATGCACAATCAGCTCCTGCACCGGATCCTCCGGGAAATCACGCAGATCCAGAACATATTTGATCCGCACCTGATCTCCTGCGCACCGGTCAATCTTCTCCTGATTTTGCCGGAACACTTCCACTACTCCGGATCCGACTGTACCATAGCCCAGTACCGCAACACTTATCATTTTTATTCCCTCCCTACTATTTTCAGATAATGAACTCCGTTTTTTTCTTCGATTTTCGCAACCATTTCCGAGAGATTTCCTGTTGTGGAAAGGACTTCCACACTCATGGTAAGCGTTGCCACTCCATTGAGCGGAATACTTTGGTGAATAGTCAGAATGTTTGCCCTGCACTGTGCAACTTCACCCAAAATCTCTGCCAAAAGCCCTGGAATATCTTCCATCTGCAGGACCATGGTAATAGTCTGTCCCTTTTCATTTTCATGAAACGGGAAAATATCATCTTTGTATTTATAAAAGGAACTTCTGCTGATTCCTGCCTGTTCTGCCGCTTCGCCGATCGTAAGTCCCTTCTGTGTCGCAAGCAGATGCTTGACCTCCACAACTTTCAACAGGACTTCCGGAACCGCTTTTCTGTTCAGCACATAGTATTTCGTCTTATCCATGTACACTCTCCTGTTTCAGATATGCATTGATGAATCTGTCAATCTCGCCGTCCATCACTGCTCCTACATTACTGGATTCTTCGTTTGTCCTGTGATCCTTGACAAGACTGTATGGATGCATAACATAAGAGCGGATCTGATTTCCAAATCCGATATCCTTGACCTCTCCGCGGATACCGGACATCTTCTCCGCCTGTTCCTGTTCTTTCATCAAATACAGTTTTGCCTTTAACATCTGCATCGCTTTATCCTTATTATGATGCTGCGAGCGCTCATTCTGGCACTGTACGACAATCCCGGTCGGAAGATGCGTGATCCGGACTGCGGAGGACGTCTTGTTAATGTGCTGTCCTCCTGCCCCGCTTGACCGGTAGGTATCGATCTTCAGATCATCTTCATTGATCTCGATATCGATCTCTTTGTCAATATCCGGAATCACATCACAGGACGCAAAAGATGTCTGACGTTTTCCCGCCGAATTGAACGGTGAAATCCGTACCAGACGATGTATCCCTTTCTCGGATTTCAGAAATCCATACGCATTTTCCCCGTGAACTTCAAAGGTCACGTTTTTGATTCCCGCAATGTCACCGTCAATATAATCCAGAACCTCCATCGAAAATCCATGACACTCCACAAACCGGGAATACATCCGGTAAAGCATCTGGTTCCAGTCACAGGCCTCCGTGCCTCCTGCTCCGGCATGGAGTGTCACGATCGCATCACAATTATCATACTCTCCCCCGAGGAGCGTACTGATCCGTACCTCCTCCAGGTGCTCATCCAGCCTTTTGACTCCGTCACGGATCTCTCCGATAAGACTTTCATCCTGTTCTTCTTCTGCCATTTCCAGAAGGACTCCGGTATCTTCATACTGCTGATTCAGCTCTTCCGCCGTTTTCAGTGTATCTTTCAGCATTTTGAGTTCTTTCATGACTTTCTGGGAGCCTTCCGTATCCTCCCAGAAATCCGGTTCTTCCATTTTACGTTCCAGTTCTTCTACTCTTTTTTCTTTGCCCGGCAGGTCAAAGTGAATCCCTTACTTCCTTAAGAGGTTCCTCGAATGCCTGCAGTTCCAGTCTCAGCTGTTCAAGCTCAACCACTGTTCTCACCTCTTTTATTTTTATTATTTCTTTTTCCCGCAGCACTGTTTGTATTTCAGGCCGCTTCCGCATGGACACGGATCATTCGGGTAAACTTTCTTTTCTGTGCGGACTTTCGGCGCATGGGATGCAGAGTCATCCTTGTTTGTTCCTGTTACTTTTACAACCTGTTCTCTTTCCACTTTCTGTTCCATCTTGACATGGAAGAGCACACGGATCGTATCTGCCTCAATAGCCTTTGTCATCTCACCGAACATGTCGTATCCAAGCATCTTGTATTCCACGAGCGGATCTTTCTGCCCATATGCCTGAAGACCGATTCCCTGACGAAGCTGGTCCATATCGTCGATATGATCCATCCATCTGCCATCAATCGCTCTGAGCAGTACGACACGCTCTACTTCTCTTAAATGTTCCGGTTCCGGGAATTCTGCTTCCTTTGCCTCGTATGCTTTGACAGCACGTTCTTTCAGAAGATGCTTCAGCTCTTTCTGCTGCTTTTTCTTCACATCTTCCCCGGTCACAGCCTGAATCATCGGAATGGTCTCATGAAGCGCCACATCCATGCCTTCCAGATCCCACTCATCACCGGATCTATCAGCCGGAGCATATCTGTCAACAAGATCTTCCACATATTCTGTAATCATATGATAGATGGAATCTCTCATGCTTTCCCCGTCAAGCACACGGCGGCGTTCTTCGTAGATAATCTCTCTTTGTTCATTCATAACCTGGTCATATTCCAGAAGATTCTTACGGATACCATAGTTGTTGAACTCGATCTTCTTCTGCGCCTTTTCAATCGCTCCTGAAAGCATTTTGTGTTCAATCTGTTCTCCGTCTTCCACGCCCAGCGCATTGAATACGGACATCAGCTTTTCAGAACCGAACAGGCGGAGCAGGTCGTCTTCCAGAGAAAGGTAGAAACGGGATTCACCCGGATCGCCCTGACGTCCGGAACGCCCGCGGAGCTGGTTGTCAATTCGTCTGGATTCATGACGCTCTGTACCGATGATCTTTAAGCCGCCGGCTTCTCTTGCCTTTTCATCCAACTTGATATCGGTACCACGGCCCGCCATATTGGTCGCAATCGTAACCGCGCCGTGCTGTCCGGCCTCAGCTACGATCTGTGCTTCCAGCTCATGGAACTTGGCATTCAGGACATTATGGCGGATACCGCGTTTTCTGAGCATTTTGCTTAAAAGCTCACTGGTCTCAATGGTAATCGTACCAACCAGAACCGGCTGCCCCTTTGCATGTGCTTCCTCAATAGCATCGCATACTGCGTTAAACTTCTCTTTCTTGGTCTTGTAAACAGCATCGTCCAGATCCTTCCGGATAACCGGTTTGTTGGTCGGAATTTCCACAACATCCATTCCGTAGATATCGCGGAACTCTTTTTCTTCTGTCAGGGCGGTACCTGTCATACCACATTTCTTTTCATACTTATTAAAGAAGTTCTGGAAGGTAACCGTTGCAAGTGTTTTACTCTCCCGGTTGACTTTTACATGCTCTTTTGCCTCGATTGCCTGATGAAGTCCGTCGGAATACCTTCTTCCCGGCATGATACGTCCTGTAAACTCATCGACGATCAGCACTTCGTTGTCTTTTACTACATAATCCTTGTCACGGAACATCAGGTTGTGTGCTCTCAGGGCCAAAATGATATTATGCTGGATCTCCAGATTTTCCGGATCTGCCAGATTTTCAATATGGAAGAAGTTTTCAACCTTCTTTACACCGTCTTCCGTCAGGTTGATGGTCTTCTCTTTTTCGTTGACGATGAAGTCTCCGGTTTCTTCAATCTCTTCACCAAGAATTGCATTCATCTTAGAGAATTCACCGCTTGCTTCTCCACGCTCCATCTGTTGCGCAAGAATATCACACGCCTCGTAGAGCTTTGTGGACTTACTGCTCTGGCCGGAAATAATCAGAGGGGTCCTTGCCTCGTCGATCAGAACGGAGTCGACCTCATCGATGATGGCGTATTTCAGTCCCCTTTGTACAAGCTGCTCTTTATAGATCACCATGTTATCTCTCAGATAATCAAATCCAAGTTCATTGTTGGTGACGTATGTAATATCACAGGCATAGGCCGCTCTTCTCTGGTCATTGTCCATATCGTTTAATACGACTCCGACTTTCAGTCCCAGAAATTCGTGTACTTTTCCCATCCACTCGGCGTCACGCTTTGCCAGATAGTCGTTGACAGTAACGATATGAACACCTTCTCCCGTGAGGGCATTCAAGTAAGCCGGAAGTGTGGATACAAGTGTCTTTCCTTCACCGGTCTTCATCTCGGAAATACGTCCCTGATGAAGGACAATACCGCCGATCAGCTGTACACGGTAATGTTTCATTCCGATGGATCTTACTGCTGCCTCTCTTACTGTGGCAAATGCCTCAGGAAGCAGGTCATCCAGAGTTTCTCCCTTTGCGTACCGTTCCTTATATTCTCTCGTTTTATCTCTTAATTCTTCATCAGAAAGCTTCTGCATCTCAGGTTCCAAAGCTTCGATATGATCTACGATCGGATAGATTCTCTTTAACTCATGCTGGCTGTGTGTACCAAACACTTTCTGTATCAGTCCCATTTTTTACTGCTCCTTATCGTTCTAAAAAATTAATCCATTCCTCATTTTAACACTATCCACGGGCTTGTTCAACCTGTTTCTAAAGTGTTCACAAACTCTTTCCACCGTGTTCACAAACGTCAGCCATGATACTTCTGTCTGATTTCATCGTAGCTTAGCTCTCCTCCGAAAAGATCCAGAGCACTTCCCACGGTAAAATCCACCCTGTCTTTTCCTGCTTCCTGCAATATCCTTATATCCTCCATGGATGCAATTCCGCCGGCGTACGTCACAGGTATTTCGCCGGCTTTCTCCCATGTTCCAAGGATTCCGGCAAGCTCCTGATCGATTCCCGCAGAGCGTCCCTCCACGTCAACACCGTGAATCAGAAACTCGGCACAGAAACCGGCCAGCATATTCAAAAGTTCCCGGGTCACTTCAGTGTCCGTAAATTTCTGCCACCGGTCTGTGACAACCAGATATTTTCCATCTCGTTTTCTGCAGCTTAAATCCAGAACAATCCGCTCCTTTCCCACGGCATCTTTCAGCTGTTCCAGATGATCCCACCGGATCCGGCCGTCGGAAAAAACATAAGATGTGACAATGACATGACTCGCTCCCGCATCTAAATAATCTCCGGCATTATCCGCCCGGATACCGCCTCCGATCTGAAGTCCTCCGGGGAATGCCTGAAGGGCCCGAAGTGCCTGCTTTTTTGTCTCCTCAAAATACGGAGACGATGCCGGATTCAGAAGAATAACATGACCTCCATAAAGGCCGTCCTCCTGATATCTGCCAGCAAACCAGTCTGCCGGTTTATCCGCCACAAAATTGGTGCTGGCCCTGTCCCCCCGGTCGGTGAGGCTTCCGCCTACAATCTGTTTTACTTTGCCATTATGTATATCAATACAAGGACGGAACCGCATCTTTTTACCTCCCAACACTTTTTTACTTTACCACGTCAATTTATTTTCTTACATTAACACAGGTTCCTCTCTTCCGTCAAGCCAAATATCTCCTCCATAATCGCAGATAAGAGAGCCAAAAAGGCTCTCTTATCTGTCCATATCTGTTCTGCTGTTTCCATCCAGCGCATCTTCCACGCCATCTTTGATATCCCGGGCACCGTCTTCGACACCGTCTTTTAAGTCCTCGGCACCGTCTTCCAGGGCGTCAGCTCCATTATTGATATCTTCCTCCAGCGTGTTCCCGGTATTACTTCCGTTTGTCGCATCATTGACACGGTTTTCTCCTGAACATGCAGTCATGCAGCCAAGCATGAACACACTCAGCAGAACAAGAGCGGCTCGTTTCCAAGATTTCATCTTTTTCCCTCCTGCAAATAGAATTTGCACTACTTACTATCTGCAGAAAATCAGATTTTATTCATGTGAGAATTAAAATGAAATCACATCGCTCATTTCATATCTTCCTGCCGGCTTCCCTGCCAGGAATTTTGCCGCTTCCAGTGCTCCTTTTCCGAACACGGCTTTGGAATAAGCGGTATGCTTAAACTCAATCACTTCATCCTCTCCCGCAAAGAGCACCTCGTGTTCCCCGACGATCGTTCCGCCGCGGACAGCCGAGATTCCGATTTCTCTTTTTTCCCTTGGCTTTCTCTCCTGACTTCTGTCAAAACAGTATGCGTACTGTGGATCCTGGGTCTCATTGATGGCATCGGCAAGTGCAAGCGCTGTTCCGCTTGGCGCGTCTACCTTTTTATTATGATGCTTTTCAACAATTTCAATATCATATCCTGCCGGGGCAAGGACTTTGGCAGCATCTTTCAAAAGACGCATCAGCAGATTGATGCCGAGAGACATATTGGCAGATTTAAGAACAGCCGTCTCTTTTGCCGCGTCTTCCACTTTCTGAAGCTGCTCTTCGGAAAGACCGGTCGTACAAAGCACTACCGGAAGTTTCTTTTCGCAGCAGGCTTCCAAAAGCCCGTCCACCGCTTTTGCGTTTGAAAAATCGATCACAACATCAGCTTCCACATCACAGTCTTTCAGGTTGTCAAATACCGGATAGGTATTTTCAATCCCGCGGAATGTATCAATTCCTGCCACAATCTGACAATTGCCGTCTTCTGCCGCGAGCCGGGTGATCACCTGTCCCATTTTCCCATTACAGCCATGCATAATTATTCTTACCATCTTCGCTCTTCTCCTTTCGCATATCCAAAGAGGGCGCCTTTCGGCTCCCTCTTTTCTTTTCCTGATTCTGTTAAGCCAGTTTCATTCCAAACTTTTTCATCTCTTCTGCAAGAGCCTGTTTGTGAGCCTCCTCCATCGGGGAAAGCGGCATTCTCAGACCTCCAACTTCTTTTCCAAGCAGATTCATCGCCGTCTTTACCGGAATCGGATTGACCTCGCAGAACAGTTTGTCGATCAGCGGCAACGCATCCAGCTGCATCTTCAGACTTCCTTTCAGATCGCCGTCAAAGAACTTCCGGCAGATGTCATGGGTGTACTCCGGTGCAATATTGGCAAGAACGGAGATGACTCCCTTGCCTCCAAGAGACAGAAGCGGGACGATCTGATCGTCATTGCCCGAATACAGATCCAGCTTTCCGTCCGTCAGCTGCATGATTTTCGCAATCTGTGAAATATTTCCTGATGCTTCTTTGATTGCCACGATGTTATCGATTTTGGCAAGCTCTGCTGCCGTCTCCGGTGCAATATTCAGACCGGTCCGGCTTGCTACGCTGTAGAGAATAATCGGTGCCTTCGCCTCATCGGCTACCGCCTTGTAATGGGCAACCAGTCCTTTCTGTGTCGCCTTGTTATAGTAAGGCGTTACAAGAAGCAGAGCATCCGCGCCGTACTCAACCGCTTCTCTTGACATTTCGATTGTCGTAAATGTCGCATTTGACCCCGTTCCTGCAATGACCGGGACTCTCTTTTTCACCTGCTGAATCGTAAATTTGATGCACTCCATATGCTCTTCTTCTGTCAACGTGGATGACTCACCGGTCGTACCACAGATAATAATCGCATCCGTCTTATGATCAATATGATACTCAATCAGTTCATCGAGCTTATCATAGTTTACGGAACCATCCGGTAAAAATGGTGTCACAATCGCTACACCTGACCCTGTAAATATCGACATAATATTACCTCCAACTCGTTTGTTTCCTTTTCACACTTTAGAACATTAAATCGTCATTACTGAAAGTTTATCACTATTCCCAACATGTGTCAAACATCAATTCAACGAGTCCTGCCAGCATTGGGTCCTTATTCTTCCTGGCATTCCAGCTTGCTTACCGACACTTCATAAGCGGTTCTTTTCTCTGTCTCCGTCTCCGATAATTTTTTTATATATTCCCGGCTCTGTACCCGTCCGAGAATATGTACATGCGCGCCGACTTCAAACGAGGAGGCAAACCTTGCGTTACGTCCCCAGCAGATACATGGAATATAGTCTGATTTCCCGTACGGCCGGTTGACGGCCAGCAGAAGGTCCGCAATCTCCCTTCCAAGCGGAGTCTTTCTGTATACCGGCGCTTTACAGATATAGCCGTCCAGAAAAATGCTGTTTGTCTTGACACCGTCCATATCCTCATCGCTCTCCACAAAGGACACTTCCCTTGCGAAGACGGACAGCACAAGTCTGTTTTTCTGTTCCTCATGCCGATTATAGGACCGGAACTGTCCCTGAACGATAATATACTCTCCCACATAATCCTGGGTCACATCGATCAGACGCT
Organism: Sellimonas catena; assembly: GCF_027924685.1. Taxonomy (NCBI): domain Bacteria; kingdom Bacillati; phylum Bacillota; class Clostridia; order Lachnospirales; family Lachnospiraceae; genus Sellimonas; species Sellimonas catena. Next base: position 30,298 of record NZ_BSBO01000024.1, on the reverse strand, counting down.
CAGAGATCATGACCGGGATCCGGTCCTCCGAGTTGCTCAGGCGCTTCACAAGCACTTCCATCGTGTAGAAGCCCTCTCCAAATACTTCGTGGCTGAATTCGAATGTTGTCGCCACCTGTCCCATAATCGTTACCTGGTTGTTTTCAATGATCTTATCTGACATGAAATGTAATTCTCCCTTCCTCTGATACGTAGTTTTTTATCTTTAATACTTTATGCCCCTCCTTGAAAGGATATGACCATTCCGGAAGATTTTCCATAAATTTCGATCGACATATTCCGATAAATATGGATAGAAATGCTTGTAAAATCCAAAAAATATGGTAGACTATATAAGTTGCTACATTATATAAGTAGAAAGAAGGATATAACGATATGAAAATAAAACGTGAAGATATTCGTAATATTGCCATTATCGCCCATGTAGACCACGGGAAAACAACTCTGGTTGACGAGCTTTTAAAACAGAGCGGCGTCTTCCGTGAGAATCAGGAAGTTGAAGAGCGTGTCATGGACTCCAATGACATCGAGCGTGAGCGCGGCATCACCATTCTTTCAAAAAATACAGCCGTACACTACAAAAATACGAAAATCAATATTATTGATACACCGGGACATGCCGATTTTGGCGGCGAGGTAGAACGTGTCCTCAAAATGGTAAACGGTGTTGTCCTTGTTGTGGACGCCTTTGAAGGGCCGATGCCGCAGACCAAATTCGTTCTGAAAAAAGCGCTGGAATTAAAGCTGCCGGTCATTGTCTGCATCAACAAAATCGACCGTCCGGAAGCACGTCCGGATGCAGTGATTGACGAGACACTGGAGCTCTTTATGGATCTGGACGCAGATGACAGCCAGCTGGACTGCCCGTTTGTGTACGCTTCTGCCAAAGGCGGGTACGCGATTCTGGAGCTGGATGACAAACCGGAAAATATGATCCCGCTTTTCGAGACGATTCTGGAATACATCCCTGCCCCGGAAGGAGATCCGGACGCCGCCACCCAGGTGCTCATCAGTACAATCGATTATAATGAATATGTGGGACGTATCGGTGTAGGAAAAGTTGACAACGGAACAATCCGGGTAAATCAGGATGTCATCGTTGTCAATCATCACGAGCCGGACAAGCAGAAACGGGTAAAAATCAGCAAGCTCTATGAGTTTGACGGTTTGAACAAAATCGAGGTCAAAGAGGCCGGAATCGGTTCTATTGTTGCCATTTCCGGTATCGCTGATATTTCCATCGGAGATACGATCTGCTCTCCGGAACATCCGGATCCGATCCCGTTTCAGAAAATTTCCGAGCCTACGATCTCCATGCAGTTCAAGGTTAACGACAGCCCGTTTGCAGGGCAGGAAGGAAAATTCGTAACTTCCCGTCATCTCCGCGACCGTCTGTTCCGTGAACTGAATACGGATGTCAGTCTCCGCGTGGAAGATACCGATGACATGGACAGCTTCAAAGTGTCCGGACGAGGCGAGCTCCATCTTTCCGTCCTGATCGAGAACATGCGACGCGAAGGCTACGAATTTGCTGTCAGCAAGGCAGAGGTTCTTTATAAAGAAGACGAAAACGGAAAACTGTTAGAGCCGATGGAGCTTGTCTACATCGATGTTCCGGACGAGTTTACCGGAACCGTCATCGACAAGCTGAGCCAGAGAAAGGGAGAACTCCGGAATATGGGAATGTCCAACGGTGCCTACACCAGACTGGAATTTTCCATCCCGTCCCGGGGCCTGATCGGATACCGCGGCGACTTTTTGACCGATACAAAGGGGAACGGAATCATGAACACTGCCTTTGACGGCTACGCTCCGTACAAAGGCGAAATTCAGTATCGTAAAAACGGTTCTCTGATCGCTTTCGAGACAGGCGAGGCTCTGACCTACGGTCTTTTCAATGCCCAGGAACGCGGAACATTATTTATCACTCCGGGGGAACGTGTCTATGCCGGAATGGTAGTCGGTCAAAATGCAAAGACCGATGATATCGAAATCAATGTCTGCCGGGCAAAGCACCTGACCAACACTCGTGCTTCCGGTTCTGATGACGCATTAAAACTCTCTCCTCCGCGTATCCTGAGTCTGGAGGAGGCGCTGGATTTCATTGATACAGATGAACTTCTGGAAGTGACTCCGAAGAGTCTCCGGATCCGTAAAAAGATTCTGGATTCCAGAATGCGCAGACGTGACAGCGCGAAAAAATAAAAGTGAATTATTCTGAGGTGTCTATATGGATTTTTTATGGTTTTTAGAAGGCATCCGGACTCCTGCAGGTAACGAATTCTTTCAGTTCGTTACCTGTTTTGGTCAGGAAACCTTTCTTCTTGCAGTGATCTGCTGCTTTTACTGGTGCGTTAATAAAACATTCGCCTGTCAGCTGGGCCTGACCTATTTTTCATCCGGGCTTTTCGTACAGAGTATGAAGATTACGTTTCGGATTCCGCGTCCCTGGGTTTTGGACCCGGATTTTCCGCCGGTAAAGAGTGCCGTTTCCCATGCCACCGGTTACTCGTTTCCAAGCGGTCACACGCAGGGCGGCACCTGTCTGTTTGCTCCCCTTGCAATGAAAGCCGGAAACAGGATTCTGAAAGTGTTATTTACCGCAGCATTTCTTCTGATCGGTTTTTCAAGAATGTACCTGGGCGTCCATACACCCAAGGATGTGCTTGCTGCCCTGACAGTTTCCCTTGCCTTTTCCTGGTTTTTCTCCAGATTTTCTTCCAGGCTTTTTGACCATATCCGGACACTGTGTATCGTCCTGGCCATCTGTGCTTTTGCAGTGCTTCTTTACGCCTGTCTTCTAATGCACCTTGACCGGCTGGCTGTCAGATATGCCGCAGACTGTATCAAAGCCGCCGGAGCCGGACTTGGTTTCGCCGCAGGACTTTATCTGGAACAGACACGACTCCGGTTTTCCACCGCGGCACGCACCCGTACCGCACAGGCCATAAAACTGCTTGCAGGTCTTTTTTCCACACTCCTGTTCAAGCTGTTCCTCTCGGGCCTTGGCTCCGCCCTGCTCTGGAAAGCATTTGTTTACGCTTTCCTCGTTTTCTGGATTCTGTTTTTATATCCTGCCCTCTTTGTATTCGTCCAGAAAAAATCATAGTTTTTTCATTCTATTGTTTGTGCTTCTCAGATTTTGTCAGTAAACTTATTGCTTTTAATATTTTTTTTAGTTATTTATAATTGCATGTCCAAAGTCTTCGTAGTATAATAAGGGCAGGAATTCAAATCTATGATTTGAAAACAGATCTTCTGCCAGATTGAACTGCTTTCGCAGCCGGGCAGAAAATACAGGAAAAAGGAGTTGGGCTTATGAAATTTATTATCAGAGGAAAAAATATCGATGTGACGCCTGCTTTAAAGGAAACAATCGAACACAAACTTGGAAAGTTGGAAAGATATTTCACTCCTGAAACCGAGATACACGTTACACTCAGTGTGGAAAGGGAAGAGCAGAAAATTGAAGTCACTATCCCTCTCAAGGGAAATATTATCCGCTCCGAACAGTCCAGCAACGATATGTATGTTTCTATCGACCTTGTCGAAGAGATCATCGAACGTCAGCTCCGCAAATATAAAAACAAGCTGGTTGAAAAACATCAGGCTGGTGTGGATTTCAGCAAATCATTTGTGGAAGATCATGATCACGACAGCGTGGAAGACGATTCTATTCAGATTATCCGTACAAAACGCTTTGGTATCAAACCAATGTTTCCGGAAGACGCATGCATTCAGATGGAACTTCTCGGTCATAATTTCTATGTATTTACCAACGCTGAGACAGATGAAGTCAATGTTGTATACAAGAGAAAGAATAATACTTACGGTTTGATCGAACCGGAATTCCAGTAGTATTATAAAAGCAAGGGGCTGTAAAACACAGCCCCTTCCCTATTTCTCAAACAGCATCGTTTCTCCCTTATGCACTGCGAAAAAGCACTCTTCGCCCCACTCCAGTTTTGCCTGTCCGTTTGTCCCTTCTGTCAGCTCTTTTTCCATTTTTCCCTTTTCTCTGTAAGGAATCAGACACTCCATGCTGACAGCTTCCATATACCGGGTGTCCAGAACATGAATCCCATTCTGGGCAAGGATGTACTGGATCTTCCCCAGTCCGGTATATTCAGTCCGGATTTTCAGTTTAATCCCTCGTTTTCTGGTAATAATAGCACTTGCAAGAAGTCCCTCTTTTGCTGCTCCGGAGTAGGCCCTGACAAGCCCGCCGGTTCCAAGAAGCGTTCCTCCAAAATAACGGGTCACGACAATCACGGAGTCATGGATGTCCTCTCCTGTCAATACATCGAGAATCGGCTTCCCGGCGGTTCCTCCCGGCTCTCCATCATCACTGAAACGCTGCAGTTCAAACCGCTCTCCCAGAACATAGGCATAGCAGTTGTGCGTAGCATTGTAATGCTTTTTCCGGATGCTCTCTATAAATTCCAGTGCCTCTTCCTCCGTGTCAATATGGGAAACCGCCGCCAGAAAACGAGATCTCTTTTCAACAATCTCCGCTTCCCCGTTTTCAAGCACTGTCCTGTATTCTTCGACCATGTTCGTTCCTCCTGTATCTTCTTTTCTACTATAACAGGAATTTCAACATTTTCAAAACTTTTTCTTAAATTTTTATCAGCGAATACTGAAGATTGCATTTTTTTCTTTATTTCAATATTGAAATTTGCTATAATGGTTTGGTATAAAAGGAGGCATATGCTCATGAACTATGGTAGAAAAAAGGCTGCTAAGAAACGAAAAGACATTACCTCAAAATCAAAACTGAAAAAGAAACGTCTCGGCGTACGGATCTTCAAAGGAGTTCTTATGACGCTCCTGCTTCTTGTCGTAGCCGGATGTGTGGGCGGCGGAATTTTTATCAAAAAAGTCATCAATGATGCCCCGGATGTCACCCCGGAAGACGTAAAGCCAACAGGATATACTTCCGTTATTTACGCGTCGGATAATAAGACCGAAACCGAGCGGCTGACCTCAGCCGGTTCCAACCGTGTTTATAAGACAATCGACGAGATTCCAAAGGATCTTCAGCATGCTTTTGTTGCAATCGAGGACGAGCGTTTTTATGAGCATAACGGTATCGATCCAAAAGGTATCATCCGTGCAGGAATCATCGGTATCACCACCGGAGATTTTTCTCAAGGCGCATCGACCCTGACACAGCAGCTGATCAAAAATAATATTTTTGACTTCATGTCGGAAGATACGTTCTTTGACAGACTGGAACGTAAAATTCAGGAACAGTATCTTGCACTCAAGCTTGAAAAGCAGATGTCAAAAAGCGAAATCATGGAAAACTATCTGAATACCATCAACCTTGGCCAGAATACACTCGGGGTACAGGCTGCTTCCCAGCGGTACTTTAACAAGGATGTGTCTCAGCTGACTCTCTCGGAATGCGCAGTCATCGCTGCGATTACCCAGAGTCCAAGTTATTACAATCCTATTACACATCCTGACAACAATGCGAAACGCCGCGAGCAGGTTCTCGACAACATGCTTGATCAGGGATATATTTCCCAGGAGGCGCATGATGAAGCACTGGCGGATGATGTATATTCCCGTATTCAGAATGTCAATACGAACATCACACAGAGCACCACTCCGCAGAGCTATTTTGTGGACGCTTTGACAGAACAGATTCTGAATGATCTGGAAGATCCTGATATCGGACTTGGCTACAGCGAAACTCAGGCCTACAATACATTATATAAAGGCGGATTGAGTATTTATTCCACACAGGATCTGGAAATCCAGGGAATCTGTGACCAGATCGTCAACGATGACAGCAATTATCCTTCCAACATAGAGTATGGACTGTCCTATGCTCTGACTGTTACCCGTGCCGATGGGACACAGGAAAACTACAGTTCCGGACATATCAAGCAGTTCCGGAATATGAAATACGGACTGACTTTTGATTCGGAGGAAGAAGCGTACCAGGTGATCGAAGAATTTAAGGCTTCTATTGCTCAGGAGGGGGACACATATGATGAAGTAATCGATCTGTCACCGCAGCCTCAGGCATCAGTGACCGTCATTGATCAGGCTACCGGACAGATCAAGGCCATGGTCGGCGGCCGTGGAACCAAGTCCTCCAGCATGAGTCTGAACCGTGCATACACCGGATCTACAAGACAACCTGGTTCCTGCTTTAAGATTCTGTCTACCTATGCTCCTGCCCTTGACAGCGCCGGTGAAACACTGGCAACAATCATCAAGGATGAACCTTATGAATACGCGGATGGTACTCCGGTATCCAACTGGTGGGGCGATTATTACCGCGGTGATATGACCATGCGGGAGGCGATTGAGCAGTCCGCCAATATCTGCGCTGTCAAGACACTGACAGAGATTACGCCGCAGCTTGGCTTTACCTACTGTCAGAACTTTGGACTCTCCACTCTGGTTGAAAGCCGGACTACAGATGAGGGGCAGGTATTTACAGATATTCACCAGTCTCTTGCCCTTGGCGGTATCACAGACGGTGTGTATAACTACGAAATGTGTGCGGCATACGCCGCAATCGCAAACGGCGGTGTTTACCAGGAGCCGATCATGTACACCAAGATTCTGGATCATGACGGCAATGTCCTGCTCGACCGTACTCAGACACAGGAAAAGCGGACTGTCCTGAAAGAATCCACCGCATATCTTCTGACAAGCGCAATGGAAGGCGTTCTGACAGAAGGAACCGGTACCCCGGCCCGTCTTTCCAATATGGCCGCTGCCGGTAAGACCGGTACGACATCCAACAACGTCGATCTCTGGTTTGCAGGTTACACTCCGTACTATACCTGTACGATCTGGACCGGTTATGATGACAATACCCCGCTCGCAGATCAGGAGTGGAATTATCATCTAAGAATGTGGAAAAAGATCATGGATCAGATCAATACAACAAAAGGTCTTTCCTACACAGACTTCGAAACACCGGACTCTGTTGTTGAGCGGACTGTCTGCACAAGCACCGGTAAACTTGCTGTATCCGGATGTCCTTCTGTGACAGAATATTTTGACAAAGATACCGCACCTACCGAAAGCTGTTCCGGACACAGAACCACACGGCGTTCTACGAGCAGTAATTCTGAAAGCTCAGACAGTTCTGATCAGTCAGAAGACAGCCAGTCTTCCGAAAGTTCCGACAGCAGTAATTCTTCGGACAGTGAATCCTCTTCCGACAGCGGAGACAGCGCTTCCGAGTAGATAGTTCCGGACAAAAAACGCAGCATTAAGGCCCCTGCAGCAGATATGATCTGCCGCAGAGGCCTTCTTTATGTTCTGTTATTCAGATGATTAATCTAAAACGAGTTTTGCCGCTCCGCAGATCCCCGCATCATTTCCAAGCTCCGCAAGTGTAAATTTCACGTCGCGGTCAGCAAAAAACGCTCTCTCCTGATATGGCTTTTTGATGTACGGGAGAAGCACTTCTCCTGCCTTGGATACCCCGCCTCCGATCACGATGGCAGCCGGATCTACTGCAGCCGCAAGATTTGCGAGCGCATGTCCCAGATATGTTCCAAACTCCACAGCAATCTCATCGGCAACTTCATCTCCTGCTTTTACCGCATCAAAGACGGTCTTTGCGTTGACCGGTCCTTTTCTCAACAAAGTCTCCCTGTCAGTGGAATCCAGCTTTTTCTTTGCAAGACGTGTAATTCCTGTCGCAGATGCGTACTGCTCCAGACATCCGTGATTTCCGCATCCACAGTTGTCCGTTTCCTCGTAGTTGACACAGAGATGACCGATCTCACCGCCGGCTCCATGTTCCCCTGTCAGGATCTTTCCATTAATCAGGATTCCTCCTCCGACACCGGTTCCCAGCGTGACCATAATCATATTTTTACAGCCTCGTCCGCCGCCGAGCCACATTTCTCCAAGTGCTGCCACATTGGCGTCATTGCCTGTAGCAGTACGGATTCCTGTCAGCTCCTCCATCTCTTCTTTCACATTTTTATATTCCCATCCAAGATTTGCCGTTGCCTTTACAACTCCGTCTTCTGTAATCGGAGCCGGGACCCCGATTCCGATTCCGGCCACATTCTCTTTCGAAATTCCATTCTTTTCCAGACTGTTCAAAAGAGATTTGGCAATATCCGGAAGAATCCTGCAGCCTTTCTCTTCCGTTCTGGTTTTTATCTCCCATTTTTCCCGAATGTTTCCGTCTTCCTGAAATAATCCGATCTTGACGGTGGTACCTCCTATATCAACTCCAAAACAATAATCCATCTCTGTTCTTTCCTTCCTCTTATTTTGCCAGACTTTCCTGTACACGTCTGTATAACTCTTCTGCCGCATTATACCCCATCTGTTTCTGTCTGTGGTTGACAGCCGCTGATTCCACAATGATCGCCAGATTTCTTCCCGGACGGATCGGAATCGAATGGCATACGACTTTATTTCCGAGAAATTCTGTATATTCCTCTTTCAGTCCAAGACGGTCGTACTCCCGGTTCTTGTCCCACTCTTCCATATTGATCACGAGATCGATCGTCTGTGTCTCTCTGACGCTCTGTACACCAAACAGACTCTTGACATCGACAATACCGATTCCGCGAAGCTCGATAAAATGTCTGGTGATATCGGGAGCTTTTCCAACCAGAGTATCTTCGCTGACTTTCCGGATTTCAACAACATCGTCTGTCACAAGACGATGGCCGCGGTTAATCAGTTCCAGTGCTGCTTCACTCTTTCCGATACCGCTCTCACCCATAATCAGAACACCAACTCCATATACATCAACCAGTACCCCGTGAATAGAAATACATGGAGCCAATTCCACATTCAGCCAACGGATCACTTCCGCAGTAAAGGCAGAGGTCTGTTTACAGGACTGAAAAATCGGCACTTTCATTTCATTGGCCATCTCAAGAAACATCGCATCCGGCTCCATATTCCGGCAGTATACAATACATGGAATTCCATAGGAGAGAAGCTGCGCATACATCTCTTTCTTCTTCTCATCTGACAGTGTTTCCAGATACGTATACTCCACATATCCGATAATCTGGACACGCTCAGAATCAAAATGGTCAAAATATCCCGTCAGCTGCAATGCCGGACGGTTGATATCCGGAACCTGAATTTCCGACTGGGTCAGGTCCAGATCCGGAGTCAGATTCTTCAGGTTCATCTTCTCAATTAGTTTTTCAAGCTTCACACCCATATTTGTTCTCCTTTATTTTCTCAGTTAAAATCATTTTGTGAATAGTATATCATATCAGTGGAAAAAATTGTACACGTCTCTGGCAGATTTTTCATTCATGGTAGGAAGTTTTTTCAGATCCTCGATTTCCGCCTGCCGGATCGCATCCAGACTCTGAAAATGTTTCATCAGATCTTTTCTCCGCTTCGGTCCCACTCCCGGAATATCATCCAGAATCGAGTGAACCTGCCCCTGTCCCCGCAGTTTCCGGTGGAATTCGATGGCAAACCGGTGAGCCTCATCCTGTACACGTGTAATCAGTTTAAACGCCTCTGAATCTGCCCGGATCGGCAGTTCTTCATCGTGGTAATAAAGTCCTCGCGTGCGGTGCCTGTCATCCTTCACCATGCCGCAGACCGGTATGCTGATATGCAGCTCCTCCAGTACTTCCTCCGCGATATGCACCTGCCCCTTGCCGCCGTCCATCAGAATCAGATCAGGAAAGACAGTAAAACTTCCGAACTCTTTTCCTTCTTCTTTTTCCTGCAGTCCATGTGTGAACCGCCTTGTCAGCACTTCCCGCATACTTGCGTAATCGTCCGCTCCCACTACGCCCTTGATACGGAACTTCCGGTAGTCGCTTCTCTTCGGTTTTCCATCCTCGTAGACTACCATGGAACCAACCGATGCAAACCCGTTCGTATTGGAGATGTCAAACGCCTCCATCCTGCGGATTCCGGTAACACCCATAATTCCCTCCAGTTCCCGGACTGCTCCTGTAGTTCTGTTGGCTTCCCGGATCAGGTGTTCTTTATCTTTTGCAAGTACCATCGCCGCATTTTTCTGCGCCAGTTCACAAAGTTTTTCCTTCTCGCCCTTTTTCGGCACTGTAAAGGTTACTTTGTGTCCTCTTCTGCGAGTCATCCATTCCATCAGTATATCTGCTTCATCCAGTTCGTACGGAAGCAACAGTTCTCTTGGAATATACGGTGTCCCGGCATAAAACTGCTTGATAAAGCTCGTCAGGATCTCCGCCTTCGTTTCGTCCGGATCGGTCCGCAGATAAAAATGATCCCGTCCGATCAGGCGGCCTCCACGTATGAAGAAGACCTGTACCACAGCATCCCCCTCTTCCCTTGCAACCGCCAGAACATCCCGGTCTTCTCCCGGTTTTCCCGCATCGGTGATCTTCTGCTTTTCCGAAATCTTCTTGACACTTCCGATCAGCTCCCGGTACTCGATTGCCTTTTCAAACTCCATCTGCCCGGATGCTTCCATCATCTTTTCTTCCAGTTCTTTCAGAATCCCGTCATAATGCCCGGATAAAAATTTCACGACCTCGTCAATGGACTCCCTGTACTGTTCGCTGGAAATATATCCCTGGCACGGAGCATCACACTGTTTGATGTGGTAGTACAGACACGGACGTTCTTTCCCGATATCTCTCGGCAGATTTCTGCTGCAGCTTCTTAAATGATACAGCTTTCTTACCATATCAATGATATCCTTCACCGCCTGAGAACTCGTAAACGGTCCAAAATACTTTGCCTTATCCTTTGCCTGCCTGCGCACCATCATAATCCGCGGGAACGGTTCCTGGACGGTCACCTTGATAAAGGGATATGTCTTATCGTCCATCAGCATGGTATTGTACTTCGGCCTGTGTTCCTTGATCAGATTACATTCCAGTACCAGAGCTTCCAGTTCCGAATCTGTGACAATGTATTCAAACCGCCGGATGTGCGTGACCATCTGCTCGATCTTGACGCCCTTATTTCTGCTGCTCTGAAAATACTGCCTCACCCGGTTTTTCAGGCTGATGGCTTTTCCCACGTAGATGATCTCGTCCTTCTCATCATGCATCAGATAAACTCCAGGCTTTGCCGGCAGTTTTTTCAGTTCTTCTTCAATTACAAACATCGCTTCACCTCTTTAACCCCATCTATTTTAGCAAAAGAACAGCGTATGGACAATCCCCATACGCTGAATTCCTGTCTTTATTCTTCTGTCGGTCCAAAGCCTGTGCTTTCTTCCTCGTTTGCAGTCTCCTCCGGTGCCTGAACAGTTTCTTCGATCTCCGGATGATCCGGAAATTCTACCGGCTTCATTGCGATCCGTTCCTCTTTTTTGACTTCCCTTTCGGACACTCCTTTGACCTCGTGGAAGATCTTCATAAACTCTTTTCCGGTAATCGTCTCTTTCTCGATCAGGAACGCTGCAATCTTGTCAAGTGCTTCCCTGTTCTCCATCAGAAGACGTTTTGCTTCATCGTAGGCAACCTTCAGCATCTGCATGACCTCAGAGTCAATCTCAGCCGCTGTCGCCTCACCGCAGTTCATGACTGCCCTTCCGTCAAGGTACCGGTTCTGGATGGATTCCAGTCCGATCAGACCGAACTTCTCGGACATACCATACTGGGTAATCATCGCTCTGGCAACCTTGGTCGCCTTCTCGATATCATTGGAAGCTCCTGTCGTAACCGTATCAAATACGATCTCCTCCGCAGCACGTCCGGCAAGAAGCCCTACCAGCATCGCCTCAAGTTCCTTCTTGGTGTTGAGGAATTTCTCTTCCTCCGGTGTCTGCATGACATATCCAAGCGCACCCATCGTACGCGGAACAATCGTGATCTTCTGAACCGGCTCGGAATCCTTCTGAAGCGCACTCACAAGTGCATGTCCCACCTCATGGTAGGAAACAATCCTGCGCTCTTCCTGGCTCATGATCCGGTCTTTCTTTTCCTTTCCTACAAGAACCACTTCCACGGCCTCAAAAAGGTCGGACTGACTCACCGCGTGACGTCCATGCTTTACTGCATTAATCGCCGCTTCATTGATCATATTCGCAAGATCTGATCCTACCGCGCCGCTCGTCGCAAGTGCGATCTCCTCCAGATTAACGCTCTCATCCATCCGCACATCCTTTGCATGTACTTTCAGGATATCAACACGGCCTTTCAGATCCGGTCTTTCCACAATAATCCGGCGGTCAAACCGTCCCGGTCTTAACAGAGCCGGGTCCAGAATCTCCGGACGGTTCGTTGCTGCCAGTAGAAGAAGACCTTTGTTTGTATCAAATCCATCCATCTCCGCCAGCAGCTGATTCAGTGTCTGTTCACGCTCATCGTTTCCCCCGAGCTGCGAATCCCTGCTTTTTCCGATGGCATCGATCTCATCGATAAAAATAATACACGGCGCCATCTGCTGTGCCTGTTTAAACAGATCCCTTACTCGGGATGCTCCGACTCCGACATACATTTCCACAAACGCAGAACCCGACAGAGAGAAAAACGGCACATTCGCCTCTCCTGCCACTGCCTTTGCAAGCAGCGTCTTACCTGTTCCCGGAGGGCCTACCAGAAGCGCTCCTTTCGGAAGCTTCGCTCCGACTCCCGTGTATTTGCCCGGATTGTGAAGGAAATCTACCACTTCCTGCAGAGACTCTTTCGCCTCATCCTGACCGGCTACATCACGAAATGTTACGCCCGTGGTCTTTTCCACATACATCTTGGCATTGCTCTTTCCAATCCCCATCATGCCCCCGCTGCTTTTGGATACTCGCCGCATCAGGAAACTGAGCAGAATAAATACTAGCGCAAACGGAAGAATGACACTGAATACAAGATTTAAAATCATCATGGATGTCGAATCCGGAATCGTCCTGCTGACCTCAACTCCCGCTTCCTCCAGCTTATTGTACATTTCCGGATCATCTACAATCCCGGTATAATACTCTACCTGAGATCCGGTATTAAACTGTGTAAACCAGTTACTGCCCTGAGTGAGTGTATCCTGTCCGTCACTGCTTCCCGACTGGGATTCCTGCTGCTTTTCCGCTTCCGTTTTCGGTATGATCGTAATCTTTTCCGAGTCAATAGTGACTTCCCTGACTTCGCCCTGTTCCACCATATCCATAAATTTCGTATAGGAAATCTCCTGAGATGGCGTGTCCTGCATGAGCTGATAGAGAAACATGACAAAAACAGCAGCAATTATTGTGGTTATAATAATAATCCCATAATTCTGCCGATTATTGTTATCGTTCTTTTTATTATTCTGATTGTCCATTCTTTTCCTCCTACATGCTATCTATTTTATTATAAGTTTGATCTTCATACAAATCAATAAAAACATTGTGAAATTTTAGTGAGGATCCAGCTTCCTTTTCTACATATTAAATATTGTAAAATTCCCGTAAATTGTAGTATACTATTCAGGTAGTATTTTCAAAATATAGGACAAGAAATAAATTTTTGCGAAGGAATGGTTTGTGTATGAAAATAGGATTTGATAATGACAAATATCTCCATATGCAGTCTGAGCATATCCGTGAACGGATCAGTCATTTTGACAACAAGCTGTATCTGGAGTTTGGTGGAAAACTCTTTGATGATTTCCATGCTTCCCGTGTTCTTCCGGGATTTCAGCCGGACAGCAAGTTAAGGCTCTTAAAACAGCTTTCCGATACGGCTGAGATCGTCATCGTCATCAGTGCCGGTGACATTGAAAAAAACAAGGTCCGCGGAGATCTTGGTATCACCTACGATGATGATGTACTCCGCCTGAAAAGCGCCTTTGAAGAAAACGGTCTCTATGTCGGCAGCGTTGTCATCACGCAGTACAGCGGCCAGAAGAGCGCGGATCTCTTCCGCCACCGTCTTGAAAACATGGGAATCCGTGTCTACACTCATTATATTATTGAAGGATATCCGTCCAATATTCCTTTGATCGTGAGCGATGAGGGATATGGAAGAAATGATTATATTGAGACATCCAGACCGCTGGTAGTCATCACTGCCCCTGGACCTGGAAGCGGAAAAATGGCGACCTGCCTTTCCCAGCTCTATCACGAGAACAAACGCGGAATCCGGGCCGGCTACGCAAAATTCGAGACATTCCCGATCTGGAACATTCCGCTGAAACATCCGGTGAACCTCGCGTATGAAGCAGCTACAGCTGACTTAAATGATGTCAATATGATTGACCCGTTCCATCTGGAAGCATACGGAAAGACTACTGTCAACTATAACCGTGACGTGGAGATCTTCCCGGTTCTGAATGCCATGTTCGAGCAGATCTTTGGAGAGAGTCCGTACAAGTCACCGACCGACATGGGTGTCAATATGGCTGGAAACTGTATCTGTGATGACGAAGTCTGCCAGGAAGCATCCCGCCAGGAAATCATCCGCCGATACTATCAGGCAAAATGTGATCTTCTGCAGGGAGATATCCCGGACTCCGAGGTCTTCAAACTGGAGCTTCTGATGAAACAGGCACATGTCACCATCCATGATCGCCGTGTTGTTGACGCAGCACTTTCCCGTGCCGAGAGCACCGGAGCTGCCGCTGCTGCTATCGAGCTTCCGGACGGAAAGATCATGACAGGAAAGACTTCCAACCTGCTCGGACCTTCCGCGGCACTGATCCTGAATGCCCTCAAGGAGCTTGCCGGTATTGATCACGACCTCCATGTGATCTCTCCGACTGCCATTGAACCGATTCAGAAAGTGAAAACACAGTATCTTGGAAGCAAGAACCCTCGTCTTCACATTGACGAGATTCTGATCGCCCTTTCCATTTCGTCTGCTGCCAATCCGGCTGCACAGCATGCGATGGAGCAGCTCCCGAAACTGAAAGGATGTCAGGTACACACCTCTGTCATGCTTTCTTCTGTAGATATTAAGCTTTTCAAAAAGCTTGGCATTCAACTGACATGCGAGCCAAAATATGAACACGATCCGATCTATTAGTTTCAGGAATATACAAAACCCGGACATCTGGTCCGGGTTTTTCTGTATCTGCTTTTTACTTTTTCAGGAAGCCATTGCTCCGCTTCCGTCCTCAAACTGAGAATTGTAAAGTTCTGCGTAGAATCCGCCTTTCGCAAGGAGTTCCTCGTGTTTTCCCTGTTCAACAATATCTCCGTCCTTCAGAACGAGAATCCGGTCCGCATCACGGATCGTGGAAAGCCGGTGGGCAATGATAAAACTTGTTCTTCCTTTCATCAGATTATCCATCGCTTTCTGGATCTGAATTTCTGTCCTTGTATCAACAGAACTTGTCGCTTCGTCAAGAATAAGAATCTTCGGATCTGCCAGAATGGCTCTTGCAATCGTCAGGAGCTGCTTCTGACCCTGTGAAACATTGCTTGCCTCCTCATTCAGCTCCATGTCATAGCCGTCCGGAAGAGTCTGGATGAAGTGATGTGCATGTGCCGCCTTTGCAGCTTCCACAATTTCCTCATCAGTCGCATCCAGTTTTCCGTAACGGATATTATCGCGAATAGAACCGTTGAAAAGCCATGTGTCCTGAAGCACCATGCCGAACATCTGCCGCAGTTCTCCACGGTTGAAGTCTTTGACATTGTGCCCGTCAACAAGAATCGCTCCCTCATTGACATCGTAAAAGCGCATCAGAAGTTTAATCAGCGTTGTCTTTCCGGCTCCGGTCGGACCGACTATCGCGATCTTTTGTCCTTCTTTTACTTGTGTGGAGAAATCTTTGATGATGATATTGTTCGGATTATATCCGAATTTTACATGGTCAAACTCCACATTGCCCTGAAGCCCCTCTGTCGATACCGGATCTTTGGCAAACTGATCCTCTTCTTTTTCCTCCAGAAATTCAAATACTCGCTCGGAGGCCGCCGCCATGGACTGCAGCATGTTTGCCACCTGTGCCACCTGCTGAATCGGCTGAGTAAAGTTTATTACATACTGGATGAAAGACTGGATGTCACCGACTTCAATCGTCTGTTTAATTGCCAGATATCCTCCAAGAATAGTAACGCCGACATATCCCAGATTGCCGACAAACTGCATGATCGGCATCATCATGCCGGAAAAGAACTGAGATTTCCATGCGGTCTGATACAGCACATCATTCATCTCGTTGAATTCTTTCAGGACATCCTCTTCCTTATTAAATGCTTTCACAATACTGTGTCCGCCGTAAATCTCTTCCACCTGTCCATTAACATGGCCCAGATATTCCTGCTGGTTTTTGAAGTATTTCTGTGAATGCTTCACAATAAATGATATAAGAATCAGAGAAATCGGCAGGATCAAAAGTGCCACCACCGTCATCAGCGGACTGATACTGAGCATCATGATAAGCACTCCGATCAGTGTTGTCACGGATGTAATCATCTGCGTTGCCGTCTGGTTCAGGCTCTGACTGAATGTATCTACATCGTTTGTGACACGGGAGAGCACCTCTCCGTGTGTCTTAGTATCAAAATAATTCATCGGGAGACGATTGATCTTTTCGGAGATTTCTTTTCTCATTCGATATGTCAGTTTCTGTGTAACTCCCGTCATGATATATCCCTGAATAAAGGAGAAAAGCGCACTGATTACATACAGGCAGAGAAGGGTAACCAGAATTCTTCCGATTTTACCAAAATCTATTCCCTCTCCTCCTGTTACTTTGCTGACCAGTCCGGTGAAAATCTCCGTCGTCGCTTTTCCAAGTACTTTCGGACCGATAATATTAAATATGGTACTTCCGATGGCAAACAGCATGACGAATAGAATCGGGATCTTATACGGGCCAATGTATTTCAGCACTCTTTTCAATGTCCCTTTAAAGTCTTTTGCCTTTTCACCGGCTCCCATATGTCCATGTCCGCCCATCGGACCTCTTCTTTGATTACTCATATGCTGCCTCCCCCTTTCCGTTTCCTTTTACCGCCTGTTCCAGTTCCTCCCTGGAAAGCTGGGACGAAGCAATCTGATAGTAAGCTTCACAGTTTTTCAGAAGCTCCTCATGGGTTCCAATGCCGGCGATCTCTCCTTCATCCAGAACAATAATCTGTTCCGCGTGAAGAATGGTACTGATTCTCTGAGCCACAATAATCACGGTGCTGTCCTTCGTCTTTTCTTTTAATGCCTGACGCAGAACCGTATCTGTTTTATAGTCCAGAGCTGAAAAGCTGTCGTCAAAGATAAAGATATCCGGATGTTTGGCTACAGCTCTCGCAATAGAAAGACGCTGTTTCTGTCCTCCGGAGACATTGCCGCCTCCCTGGGAAATCGGGCTGTCATAATCGTCCGGTTTCTCTTCGATAAAATCTTTCGCCTGCGCAATCTCAGCTGCTTCTTCTATGCGTTCCATCGGCATATTCTCATCACTGTATGCAATATTGGACGCGATCGTTCCTGAAAACAACATTCCTTTCTGCGGCACATATCCGAGTTTCTCCCGAAGTTCATGCTGTGTCACATTCCGGATATCCCTGCCGTCTATCCGGATCGCGCCTTCTGTCACATCGTAGAAACGTGGAATCAGATTGACCAGGGTCGACTTACCGCTTCCTGTACTTCCAATGATTGCGGTTGTTTCACCCGGTTTTGCGGTAAAATGAATATCATGAAGTACATCTTTTCCGGCTCCCGGATAACGGAAAGATACATGATCAAATTCCACAAGCCCTTTTCCTGCTTCCGGAATATGTTCCGGTTCTTCCTTATCTTTGATTGCTGTCTCGCTTGTCAGGATTTCATCGACACGTCCTGCCGCAACCGCTGCTCTTGGAAGCATAATTGAAATCATACAGATCATCAGGAAGGCCATAATAATCTGCATCGTGTACTGGATAAATGCCATCATATCTCCAACCTGCATTTGTCCGTTGTCCACGCCGTGTGCTCCTACCCACATAATCAAAATACTGATTCCGTTCATGATCAGCATCATCGCCGGCATCATCAAGGTCATGGCACGGTTGACAAACAGGTTCGTTTTTGTCAGATCCGTATTGGCCTTGTCAAAGCGTTCTTCCTCATGTTTTTCTGTATGGAACGCGCGAATTACAGAAAGTCCTGTCAGAATTTCTCTTGTCACCAGATTGACACGGTCCACCATTTTCTGAAGGATCCGGAATTTTGGCATCACACAGAGAAATAGAAGCAGCACAACTCCAAGTATCAATACTACTCCAAGAGCGATGATCCAGGTCATGGATACATTGGTATTAATTACCTTGTAAATACCGCCGACTGCGATAATCGGCGCATAGAGCACCATGCGAAGCATCATGACAATCACCATCTGAATCTGCTGAATATCATTGGTGCTTCTTGTAATCAGAGACGCAGTGGAAAAGTGGTCAAATTCACTGCTTGAAAATCCGACAACCTTGGTAAATACATTTCTTCTGAGATCCCGTCCGACAGCTGCTGCCGTCCTGGAGGCCAGAAGTCCGACCGTCACACTTGCGAGCAGACCCAGAAATGCAAGTCCCAGCATCTTGGCTCCGGTAATCAGGATGTAATTTGTCTGCATGGCATCCATATCCACCCCAAGACTGCGGTATATGTTTTCAATATAAACCGTTGCTGTCTGTTCCAGCATCGTATCCGGCATATCGGACACCTGCTGTTCCATCTCCCGGACCATGGATTCCCTCTGTTCCTGTGGAAGCACCCGGAGAATGTCAAACATGGATACGTCCCCCTGAACTGATCCTGCCGGCATCTGCGAAAGCATCTGCTCTTTCATCGCATCCAGTTCTTCACTGTCTGAAGAAAGCCCTTCTGCCAGAAACATCGGCTTCCCAAGAATATCGAAGAGTTCGTTCATCTGCTCTTCGTCATTGCGGACCGCGTCTTTCAGAACAACAAATTCCTCTCCTGTATCCAGATCTTCCTTTGTTCCTTCCCTGTACGCATCCTGCACCGTCCCGGCATCTTCCTGCGGGACAAGCAGAAGCAGATTTTCAAGGTCGATCTTTCCGATCTGTTCCGGAACCGTCGTATCGATTCCGCCCTGCTGAATTCCTACATTGACAATATCTGATGTATATGTCGGCAGTGACAGATCGCAGAATGCCTGGACAAACAACACTACAATAATCGCCAGAATTACCATAGCATGCTGTTTCAGATATTTGAATAATTTTCCCATAATCGTTTCCTTCTTTCTGCCTTATTTTTTATCATCCAAATCAGCCATGCATTTCTTTTTGAAATCGATGCTGCAGCTTTCAATCTCTTCTTTTGTCATCAGATTTTCTCTGATCTGAAGCAGGATTCTTCGAAAAAGCAGTTTCTCTTCCGGCAGAACATCCTGAAACATTGCCTCATCCATTTCTTTCATCATGTCTTTGATTTTATTAATATAATGTTTGCCTTCCTCACTCAATGTGATCCACGAAACCCTCTGGTCCTGATCATCCTGGCTGCGTATAATCAGTCCTCTTGCCTCCAGCTTTTTCAGAAGCGCCGTGATGGACGGAGGCTTCACTCCAAGCTTTTTAGCAATATCCTTCTGGGGCAGTTTCCCTTCCTTGGAAAGGATAAACAGACATCCTGCCTGCCCCGGCTTCAGATCTACATCTTTCATACACTGCATGATCCGGTAGGTCTGTGCATGCAGGATCTGATTGAGCAGAAGAGGAACCGGTATTTCCCTTACCGATCTTTCTTCCATTGTTTTTCCTCCTTTAATTAGTTAGATGTCTAACCGATAGTTTAGTATTTTGCCTAATGTATGTCAATATATATCTCGTTATTTCACTTTTTAGTCATAAATTTTCACAAAAATTTAATTAAACAACTAATTAATCCGGATGTATGGAAACATCCGGATTTTTCTATACTGTCCTGTCTTCTTTTTCGTGTTTGTGATAAACTACTGTTGTATATAAAATGAAAAGACGCCTCCTTTAAGAAGCGTCTGCTGACTCTATGTATGACTATGCTGTTTCGTCTTATCAATCCAGGTGATCTTCACCTTACACCTGTCATGAATCCGGCACTGGTCCAGTGAAAGATGAATGTCCTTCTTCTTCAGTACTTTTGAAATTCCTTCAAAAATCTGAAGAATCTGATTTTCATATTTCATTACGTTTTTGAACCGCTTATAGTATTTTCCTCCCCGGATCGCCTCCCCCGGAAGCCATGTCTTCCGGATATTGCGCGCCTGAATTTTCTTCTCACCCAGGAAGATAAACTCATTGATATTTCCCGGTCCGTCATTCAGATGATTGTCAAGACTTTCCGGTATCTTCCCCCAGATCTTTTCCGTCTCTTTTAAGATATCGAAAATCTCTTTTGTCTCTTCCCGGTTTAATTTGAAAATTTTCATCGTCTTTATTTCATCAAAAAGCCGGTAAGCTGCAAATTTCAAGTTGCCATTCCCCCGTAATTCCAGAGAAAAGCCGCCGTCATCGCCCTCCATGCCAAAATTCGGGCTGACATGATAGCGGAATACGACAATGTCTTTATTCAAATCCTTAAACTCCATAGTGACCCCTTAATACCGATTCTCTGCCTGTCCAGCATCAAAAATTATAACATACTTCCTCAGGGTCTTCCATGTTTTTTCCGGTATTTTCTGTGAACATCCAAAGAACTTTTCGCAGGATCTGACAAGACAGGAGAATTTTTTCACTGTCTCGTTTCTTCTTCTCTATCTTCGACAAAATGTACTTCCGACTGTTCCCAGTACTTTCGGTACACCCGCTCCGTCTGTCCGTCCAGATTTATCTGATACATCCGAAAGGTTACAAGGAAATTCTTCGGCTGCCAGAGTTCCTCATAAGAATACTGATAACTCATACCGAGTTTTTCCATCACTGCTCCGCTTGCCGGATTCTTCACATCATGAGTCGCAGTCAAGTAAGGAATCCCGTCTTTTCTCACCCGCTCGATGACTGCTCTGCCGGCCTCAGTGACAATTCCCTGATTCCAGTATTCCTTTCTCAGACCGTATCCAAGGTCATGGCTTTCCTCCATGGACACACCAATATATCCGACCGGATGGTTCTCCCCTTTCAAACAGATGGCATACTGGTATCCGCTCTCCTTTTTATAACTGTCCAGATAACGCTCCTTCAGAAATGTTTCCGCCGCCGTCAAGGATGCCGCCGGAAACCACGTAAGAAACCGATTGACCTCCTCGTCTTTCAGTATCTCATACAACGCTTCCCTGTCTTCCTCGGTAAACTTCCTTAAAATAAGACGTTCTGTGATCAGTTCCGGTGTGTTTTCTTTCTTCATCTTTTCCCCCTCTTTCTGCTTCTTATCCAATGGAATTAAGCCCGAAGGATTTTCTCCATCCGTTTTCCCTTTGCAAGTTCATCAACCAGTTTGTCCAGATATCGGATCTCCTGCATTAACGGCTCCTCGATCTCCTTTACACGCACCCCACAGATCACTCCTTTGATCTTCTTCCGGTTTTCATTTAACTCCGGTGCATTCTGGAAAAACTCGCCGTATCCGATCTTCGATACCGCCATCTGATCTAGTTCCTCCTGCTTATATCCGGTAAGCCACCGGATAATCTCATCCACTTCTTCCTTTGTCCGATCCTTCCTCACTGCTTTATTAACCAAAAGCTCATAAATCTTCGCAAACTTCATCTGATATACTTTTTCATTCTCCAATTTCCTGCACTCCTTCCCCTGTTCTGAAATGTTTGTTTTTTTACATCATATCATAGATGGCAGGTTCTTTCACCCTGAAAAAGTATTGCGACTTTGTATGAATTATTAAATTTGCTGGAATAAACAACTGATTCAGTCTGTCAGGCAGTGCAAAATCCGGGCACGCAGAAAATAAACTGCTGGCCCGAATTTTGTCGTTTCTCCATTTTCTATTTTTCTATACAATGACAGGCTGCCTTATGTCCCGGTTCCACTTCCCGGAATTCGGGTGCCTGCTTTTTACAGATTTCCTTTGCGTACGGACACCGGCTATAAAAAGCGCAGCCCTGAAAGTCTTCCGTTCTCACCGGCTGTTCTCCTGTCAGTGCCTGAAAGTCACCTCCTTGAATATATGGATCCGGAATCGCTGCAAACAAGGTTTTCGTATATGGATGCAGCGGATTGGCAAATAATCTTTCCGTATCTGTCTCTTCTACTAAAGTTCCCAGATACATAACGCCGATCCGGTCAGAGATAAACCGAATCACACCGATATCATGAGAAATAAAGAGCAGACTCAGTCCCAGTTCTTTTTTAAGGTTCATCAGCATATTCAAAATCTGTGCCTGAATAGAAACATCCAGTGCCGAAACCGGTTCATCGCAGACAATCAGTTTCGGATGAATGATCAATGCTCCTGCAATTCCAAGGCGCTGTACCTGCCCTCCGGAAAGTTCATGCGGGAAACGGAAATAGTGTTCCTCCGAAAGTCCTACTTTTTCCAGTACTTCCAGTACCCGCTCCCTTCTCTTTGCTTTGTCCTGTTCTCCGTGAATCTGCAGAATTTCCTCCAGAATTTCTCCAATTCGCAGTCTTGGATTCAGAGCTGAAAGAGAATTCTGAAATACCATCTGGAGTTCTTTTCTGAGCGGACGGAATTCCCGCTCACTCATCTTACTGATATCTTTTCCCTCATAGAGAATGGATCCGCTGTCCGCTTTGGTCAGCCCAACAATCATTCTTCCTGTGGTAGATTTTCCGCATCCGGACTCTCCTACCAGTCCGTAGGTCTCCCCTTTTTCGATGGTCAATGACAGATTATCCACTGCGCACATACGTTCTTTTTTCCCGAACCATCCGCCATTTCGCAGCGGAAAGGTCTTTTTCAGATTTTTGATCTCCAGCAAATGTTCGCTCATGATGCTGTCACCTCCCTCTCTTTTGATCCGTCTGCATACTTCCAGCATTTTACCTTATGTCCCGGAGAAATCTCCACAAGCGGCGGCGGGCAGTTCCTGCATGTATCATCAGCCAGACTGCATCTCGTACAGAAATGACATCCTTCCGGTATGTTGGAAAGAGACGGCACAGATCCCTGAATCATTGGAAGCTCTTTACCACGCTCTACTCTCAGGTGCGGAATGCATGCAAGAAGTCCCTGTGTGTACGGATGGCATGGATTCTCAAAAAGCTCCTGTGTCTGTGCTTCTTCTACGACCTGTCCCAGATACATGACTTTTACACTGTGGCAGATTCTGGACACAACTCCCATATCATGCGTGATAAACAGCACTGACATTCCAAGACGCTCATTCAGGTCCCGGATCAGATGCAGGATCTGTTCCTGAATCGTTACATCCAGCGCTGTTGTCGGCTCATCCGCTATCAGAAGTTTCGGCTCACACGCAAGGGCCATGGCAATCATAACTCTTTGCTGCATTCCTCCGGAAAGCTCGAATGGATATTTTTTCATGCACGCTTCCGGATCCGGAATTCCGGTCATTTTCAACATCTGAATGCTCCGTTTTCCCGCCTCTTCTTTAGAAAGCTGTTTATGCAGAATCAATACTTCTGAAATCTGGTTCCCCACTGTATGAACCGGACTCAATGAATTCAGCGGATCCTGAAAAATAACGGAGATCTGGTTTCCCCGGATATCTCTCATCTGGGAAAGCGGCTTTTGCAGAAGATTCTCCCCTTCAAACAGAATTTCTCCCTCATAACGTACTGCTGTATCATGGTCTCGCAGGCGCAGAATCGACTGCGACATCACACTCTTTCCTGATCCGGATTCCCCTACAATTCCTGTAATCTCTCCCGGATGGATTTCCAGACTGACACCATCGACGGCAGGAAGCCATTTTTTGTGTACCGGAAAGGATACTTTCAGATCTTTTATCTCCAAAAGAGTTTCATTCTTCTTTTCTTCCATCATGCCTTTTTCTTTCCTCCTTTCACCTTCGGATCCAGATAATCACGAAGGCCGTCACCGAGAAGATTCAGGCTGAGCACGCATAAAATGACAGCCGCTCCCGGACAAATCATTGTCCATGGTGCTCTGGAAAATACCATCTTGCTGGACTCCAGCATATTTCCCCAGCTTGCCGCCGGCGCAGGGATTCCTGCTCCCAGAAAACTTAAGGACGCCTCCGAGATAATTGCCTGCGCAAAGATAAAAGATGCCTGCACGGTCAACGGAGAAATTACTCCCGGCAGAATCATTCTCCAGAGAATCCGGAAATTACTGAATCCTTGTGCCTTTGCCGCTTCCACATAAGCCTGCTCTTTAATGACAAGCGCGCTTGCCCGCACCGTTCTTGCTACGCTTGGCGTATAGACAATGGTAAGTGCCAGAATTACATTCCAGCTCGATGTTCCAAGGGCTGCAATCAACGCAATGGCCAGCAGAATACCTGGAATGGCAATCAGCCCGTCGCAGATCCTCATCAGGATCTGATCCAGCACTTTGAAGTAGCTGGCATAAATGCCAATAATCGTTCCCAGTACACAGGAAAATATTGCAACACATCCCCCTACCCAAAGGGAAACTCTCGCCCCGTACATCACACGAACAAAAAGATCCCGTCCGAATTCATCTGTCCCAAACAAATACCCATCTCCGGGTGGCTGCAGTCTCTTCGTCACTTCCATGGCGTTAGGGTCCGTTGAGTTAAAGATCGGGACAAGCACTGCCAGCAGCACAATCAATACAAATCCAACAAACCCGATAATCAGTGCCGGGTTTGCGAGAAGTTTTTCTTTTTTTAATGTTCTCTGCTCCCGGAAAATCGCTTCACTGGCAGCAGAGATACTTTTCCGTCGTATCAGCATTCCCTTCTCCTCCTACTTTCGTCCCGGCCGAAGCCTTGGGTCTGTAAAACCATACAAAATATCTACAATCAAGTTCACAATCACGTACAAAAGCGTCACAAAGAGTACCACTCCCTGAATGACAAATACGTCTCTCCGGTTGATAGAAGTCAGTGTCAGCATTCCAAGTCCCGGAATATTGAACAATGTCTCTGTCACAATCGTACCGGTAATCAAACTTCCAAATGACTGTCCCACGGCCGTAAGAATAACCGGTGCCCCATTTTTGAGCGCATATTTCATCACAACTTTCTTTTCTTTTAGCCCTTTCGCCCGTGCAGTCTGAATATAATTTTTATAAAGAGTCTCCAGAAGTGAAGATCTCGTCATTCTTGTCAGATACGCTGCCTGCACAATACCAAGGGAAAGCGCAGGTAAAAACAGATAACGCAGGTGCTCTCCGAGACCTTCTGAAAGTGCTGCGTATCCTGCCACCGGGAACCAGTGAAGGTAAACGCCGAAAAACAGCATGAGAAACATGCTGAGCAGAAATCCAGGAAGCGCCGATCCTAAAAGAGATGCAGTTACACAGGTAAGATCCAGTGCAGTTCCTCTTTTGTATGCTGCCAGAATTCCGAGCGGAATCGACAAAATCAGAGCAATGATCTGCGCAAACACTGCAAGGCTCAATGTCGGTACAAAATAATCTGCAATCGCGCTTGTTACTGTCTGGTGAAGGAAATAAGATTCTCCCCAATCCCCTCTCAGAACATTGGTAAACCAGTCCACATACTGAACAAGAAACGGTCTGTCAAATCCGAGTTCCGCGTTCAATGCGTCAATTTGATCCGGTTTCGCTTCCATTCCAAGAAGCGCCGTAGCCGGGCCTCCCGGAATCATATAGACAACAAGAAAAATCACGCAGGATACCACAAAAAGTACCGGGATCAGCGATAAAATCCGTTTTAAAATATACTTTAGCATGATTTGTTACTCCTTCCATAAAAGAACAGCGGAGTGCACATCCGCATTCCGCTGTTATCATTGTATGGCATTTATTCTGATGCAGTCACATTCCAATAGATCGGGAATCGGAGATAATCGTATCCTGTTACACCTTTATCCATTGCTATCACACCTGTATAATGGCCAAGAACGGTTGCTGCGCCGTACTCATACAAAAATGTCTGTAAATCTGCCCAGGCTTCTGCTGCTTCCTCATCAGAAGATGCGGCACGAATTGCAGTAATTCCTTCTGTCACTTCCGGTGCATTCAGACCAGCCCAGCCACTGTCAAGTACAGATAGCTGAATTGGCAGCATGTTGTAGGAATTACTTGTAATAAACATATCAAACTGCTGCGGATCAGAACGATGTTCCATAAATGTACTGAAATCATACGTTTCTACTTCTGCATTAATTCCCGCCTGTTTCAGCTCTTCCTGCACAACTAAAGTTGCATTGTACATTTCCGGATAGTCCTGGGTTGTTACCAGTACTACTTTTTCGTTATTATAACCTGCTTCTGCAAGAAGTTCTTTTGCTTTTTCTGTATCCTGCTGATTATAATATTCACTTCCTGCATCTGTTCCCCACTGTGTATCTGTCGGATCACTCCAGCTTGCATTCAGCTCGTACAGATCCGGATTTCCATATGCCGCAAGCATGATGTCATCACAGTTCAGAGCCGCAAGAACTGCCTGTCTGAATGTCTGATTTGCCATCACACCCTCTGTCGTATCCAGGAAAAGATTCAAAGTACCTCCACGGTCCACCTTCAGTGTCAATCCATTATCAGAAGACAGATCTTCATAATTATCAATCGGAATTTCTTCTGAAATATCATACTCTCCACTCTGCACTCCCGCAATTCGTGTGGAAGCATCTGTTACCACATCGTAGTAGATTGTCGGGGTAGCAGCCTGCTTTTCTCCAGCAAGTCCACTTGCTTCTCCTTCGGAAGGCTGATAATCTTCGTATGCTTCGAGTTTTACATACTGATCCTGCTTCCACTCAGAAACCTTATAAGGACCTGTTCCGATGTACTCACTGATTCCCTCTGCTGTCGCAGATTCAACAACCTCTGCCGGATAAATTGCAGCCGCCTGAATCGGGCTTGCCAGAATCATAATAATATCAGAAGAAGCCTGATTAACTTTCAGATTTACCGTATAGTCATCTACTTTTTCAAATACAGATCCGCCGATCAGTGTATTTGCTTTTGCGGATACTTCGATCCAGCGATTCATGGAAGCAACAACATCATCTGCTGTCATCTCCTCGCCATTGTGGAATTTCACGCCCTGACGAAGCTTGATCGTATACACCATTCCGTCATCGCTTACTTCATAAGACTCTGCAAGTACTGGTGTCGGCTCATAGTCTGCATTCATCGCAAACAATGGCTCGTACACATGTACTCCGATTCCTCCTACAATGTTAGAATTGATAGACTGAGGATCCAGAGAAGGCGGATTCGCCGAAATTGCAACATGCAGCTCCTCTTTGTTCTTGGATGCGCTGTCTCCTGATCCGCCTGATCCGCTGTCTGCGTTTCCGCCTCCGCATCCCGCCAATACCAGTGCAGTACTCATCAACAGGGCTGCTGCACCAAATAATGGTTTTCTTTTCATAATTTTACCTCCTAAAGCATATATCGAATATATAACATAACTATATTCAGCAGGGGTAAAAAAAGCAAATTGATAATCATAATGGGCATCATGTCGATTTTCTATTTGACAAGATCACAGCCTTTTCGTCATATGTACCGCTTCAGCTGTTTGGTAATGATTTTCCCTATTCATGGAATACAATATACTTGACATGACAGTCCAAAATGTGATATAAGTAAAAACAGTTAAAAAAACTAAAGAAGGGGATTGGTCAAATGGTATGACAGGAGTCTCCAAAACTCTTAGCGGGAGTTCGATTCTCTCATCCCCTGCTGAAACCGCCGAATTTCGGCGGTTTTTTCATGTCCGGGTTTGAAATAGGACACAAGGTAGAACACAAATAGAAAAGAGCATTTTCATGCTATGATATTAGATAGCCGAAAATGCTCTTCTTTCTTTGCATTGATCTTTCTTTTCCGATTCCGGTCAGTACCGATATATCCGTTTTCTACAAAATGTCGATATATTCTCCTGCCAAAGCCTTGTTCATACTCCGGACCGCACAGAATTTTCCGCACATACTGCATGTGTCACTGTGATCATCTTCCGGTTTTCTGCTGTCCCGGATTGCTTTCGCTGTTTCCGGATCCAACGCACACGCGAACTGTTCTTCCCAGTCCAGTTTTCTTCTGGCCTCTGCCATCCTGTCATCGATCTCTCTTGCTCCCGGAATTCCTTTTGCGATATCTGCTGCGTGTGCCGCGATTTTCGATGCAATAATTCCCTGTTTTACGTCATCTACATTTGGCAGTGCCAGATGTTCTGCAGGCGTTACATAACAAAGGAAAGCTGCCCCATTCATTGCTGCTACAGCGCCTCCGATGGCTGCTGTGATGTGATCATAGCCTGGCGCAATATCCGTCACAATCGGGCCGAGTACATAAAACGGTGCTCCCATACAGATACTGTTTTGGACTTTCATGTTTGCCTCTACCTGATCCAGCGGTACATGCCCCGGACCTTCTACCATAACCTGGACATTATGCGCCCATGCGCGTTTTGTCAGCTCTCCAAGACGGACAAGTTCCTCTATCTGACACACATCTGTTGCATCTGCCAGACACCCTGGGCGGCAGGCATCTCCAAGGGAAATGGTTACATCATATTCCTCGCAAATATCGAGAATTTCGTCAAAGTATTCGTAAAATGGATTTTCTTCCCCAGTCATGCTCATCCATGCAAATACCAGACTTCCGCCGCGGCTTACAATGTTTGTCTTTCTTTTATGCTTTTTGATCTGTTCAATCGTCTTTCTTGTAATTCCACAGTGCAGTGTCACAAAATCTACGCCGTCTTCCGCATGCATCCGAATGACATCAATAAAATCTTTTGCTGAAAGTGTTGCCAGGTCTCTCTGGTAATGAATCACACTGTCGTAAACAGGAACAGTCCCGATCATCACCGGGCATTCTTTCGTCAGTTTCTGACGGAATGGCTGTGTATTTCCGTGACTGGAAAGATCCATGATTGCCTCAGCTCCCATATTAACGGCACTCAGCACTTTCTGCATCTCAATATCATAATCTTTGCAGTCTCTCGAGACTCCGAGATTTACATTAATTTTTGTTCGAAGCATACTGCCAATTCCTTCCGGATCAAGACAGGAGTGACGTTTATTAGCGCAGATTGCAACCTTTCCTTCTGCTACCAGTTTCATCAGCTTTTCGACCGGCATTTTTTCTTTTTCCGCTACTGTCTTGATCTGAGAAGTGACAATGCCCTTCCGGGCTGCATCCATTTGAGTTGTGTAGGTTTCCATATTCTTTACCTCCTTTTTCTTCCTTTGTCAGACGCCGGCTTTTATAGATAGACAGGCAGAATAATTACTTCCTGCTCTCATCTGGATGCCGACGCCTTCACCGTTTCTTTGTCTGGTGATCATCAAGTTTGTTTTCCTCCTTTAACCACAACCTGATTTTTCTATAGCGGCAGAAAGTGGTGTCCCCGGCCTGCCGCTTTCTCAGAAGCGTTTCACTTCCGATAAACTAATTCGCCATACGAAGCTGATTAAGCGCTCCACCTTTTTCCAGTACTGTAATCAAAATAAATGCCAGAATGCTTCCTGCTACCGTTGAAATCAGAAATGGAACGACATAGACAAACAGGCCCACCGGCTCCATACCCATCAGAAGTTTTGCAACCGGATATGCACACAAGCCTCCCAAAACTCCTGTTCCAATAGCTTCTGCCGCACAGGTCGGAGCAAGTTTTCTACATCCCATATAGACAAGTCCGCAGCACAATGCTCCCACCATGCTTCCCGGAAATGCCAGAAGGCTGCCGAGGCTCATTATGTTCCGAAGCAGACTTGCACAGAAAGCAATACCGACTCCCCATCCCGGTCCAAGGGTTACAGCCGCCAGAATATTAACCATATGCTGTACCGGTGCACATTTACTTCCTGCCACCGGAAAGCTGATCATACTTCCAACGACCGCCAGTGCGGTCAGCACTCCTGCCAGTACCAGTTTTTTTGTTGCTGTATTTTGTTTCATCAACACACAGCTCCTTTCCATAATTTCTCAGATATTTTCCTGTAACACCTTCCGGGAAAAGAAAAAGAGATGCCGCAGGGCATCTCCAGATTTAGTATACTAAATAATTTCATCATCATCCCTACGTTGGCATTATCCAAATCAGGTCTCAGGTCGAGGCGATCCAGCCTCCTCTCAGCCGACTCCGGTCAGCTCCCTGTGTCACACTATTCAAATATCTGATCATAGACAATTATAGTCCTCTTATTTCTCACTTTCAAGTAGTAAATTGAAATTTATATCTGATCAAAACTCCAGCTTCAAGTATCAAAAAAAAGACAGCCTTAGCTGTCTCCTTCATTCATGTACCTTCAAAACCACATATAAGTCCACGTTTCTGTCATCCTGCTTTTCCTATCCACCATTCCTTGGTTATGCCCTCGACCTATTAGTAACAGTCAGCTCCATGCATTACTGCACTTCCACCTCTGCCCTATCTACCTCGTCGTCTTCAAGGGGTCTTACTACTTGCGTAT